>JABFWM010000639.1 GCA_013362195.1 Acidobacteriota bacterium | reverse complement strand
GCCCTTCGGCGTCTTCTCCAGCTTCTCCTTGCACTTCTCCGACGCTGCCCACGCCTTGCGCACGGCGTCGATCTGCCGCAGCACCTGCTTCTTGCGATCGTCGATCTTCTCGTCGGTGAGCTCCTCGTCGACGAACGTCACGAGCTCGCGGATGCTGCGCTCGTCGTTCTTCAACTGGTCGCCCATCTGCATGATCACGCGCGCGATGGTCGGCGTCCGCGAGATCGACTTGATGACCGCCAGCTTGCCGCGCTCGATCCGCTTGGCGATCTCGACCTCGCCTTCGCGCGTGAGCAGCGGCACCGTGCCCATCTCGCGCAGGTACATCCGGACGGGATCGTTCGTCTTGTCGAGCGCGCCAGGCGTCAGATCGAGCTCGAGTTCCTCGGCGCCTTCGCCCGTCCGATCGAGGAGCTTTTCCTCGCGGTAGGTCTTCTCGGAGTCGACGACTTCGATGCCCGCGCTGCCGAACGTGCTGAACAGATCGTCGAGCTCGTCGGACGACGTGATGTCGGCCGGGAGCAGCTCGTTGACCTCGTCGTACAGCAGGTAGCCCTTTTCTTTTCCGATCGAGATGAGCTGTCTCACCTCATCGTATTTTTCTTCGATCGACAACTGCGTCCTCCTGAATGACCCCGCGCGTGATGGCCGGGTCTCCGGACCCGGCCACGACTCCGTCCGGGCCCATGGGGCCCGGCTGTCGCAAGGCCGCCTCGCAAGCGAGCGGCCTACAGCTCCTGCAATCGCAGCAGGAGCCCCTGCTTCTGCTGCAGGAGCTGAGTGATTTCGTGTTCGTGATGAGCGGCCCCGGCCTCCTGCAGGCGGTCGATCTCGCGCTGAACGTCGGCGCGCTCTCGATCGAATCGCAGGCGTTTGAGGGTCCTGATACAGTCGGTCGCGTCTGCCGGGGCTACCGTCTGACGGCCGATGTCCTCGACGAGCGCGCCCTCTCCTTTACTTAGACGCTCGAGTAACGCTTCCAGTATTGACCCTGCCGGCCATCCCTGCAGGGATTGCGCCTGCCGCAGAATACCTCCGGTGGCGAGACCCTGGAAATCCTCTGCCTCCAGCTCCGCGAGCGCCGCCACGGCCATCCCCGGATTGTGGAGCAGGGCCCAAATGAGCCCTTTTTCGGCGACTTTTACCTGCCCCGGCGCCGGCAGCCGCCGCTGGACGTGCTCGATCGCCGTCTGCTTCTGGACGGCCGCCTTGCGGATCTCCGCCCGCACTACCTCTTCCGTAATCCGGGCCTTGTGCGCCAGTCTGTCTGCAAACTGGTCACGGGTAGCCGCGTCGGGAATACGCGCGGCGACGGTCAGCATCCGGTTCAGGAAGGCGACGCGCCCCTCGTCCCGGGCGAGGTCTGCCTCCGCGGCCGACCGGTCGAGCAGGTACTCCAGATATGGTTTCGAGCGCCGAAGCATGTCCTGATAGGCCGGCGCGCCGTGCCTGCGAATGTAATTATCGGGATCATCGCCGGCCGGCAGCACGGCGACGTTCACCTGGAACCCTTCCGCCACCATCAATTCCGACGAGCGCGCGGCCGCCCCCTGCCCGGCGGCATCCGGATCGAAGCTGAGGATCACTTTCGCCGCGAACCGCCGCAGCAACCGCGCCTGCACGGGCGTCAACGCCGTACCGGACGATGCGACGACGTTGGGGATGCCGGCCTGATACGCCTGCGCCCAGTCGAAGTATCCCTCGACGAGGATGGCGTATTTGAGGCGGCCGATGGCCGCCTTGCTCCAGTTGAGGCCGTACAGCGTCCGCCCTTTGACGTAAATCGCCGTCTCGGGCGAATTGAGGTATTTCGGCTGCTGCCCGGCGTCCATCGCCCGGCCGCCGAACGCGATGATCGGCCCGCTCTCGCGGCAGATGGGAATCATGAGCCGGTTGCGGAACCGGTCCCGCGCGGTGCCGTCATCGCGCTGCACGAGGAGCCCGCTGCGCAGCAGCGCTGCCTCGGAAAACCCTTCCTTCAAGAGACGCGTGCGCAGGCCGTCGCGTCCCGGCGGGGCGTACCCCATCCCGAGCATCGTGGCGGTCTCGTCGGTCATGCCGCGATCGCGCAGCAGCCGGCGCGCCGCGGCCCCGGGCGCCGCCGCCAGCTGCTCGCGGAACCACGCCGCCGCCACTTCGTGCGCCTTGAGGAGCGCGTCGCGTTCGCGCTGGGTCTCGGCGTCCTGGCGTGCCTCATCCGCTTCCGGCACCTGCAGCCCGGCGCGCGCGGCCAGCTGACGGACCGCGTCGGGGAAGGCGACCTTGTCGTACAGCTCGACGAACTTGATGACGTCGCCGCCGACGCCGCAGCCGAAGCAGTGAAAGAAGCCCTTCTCGCCGTTGACGTTGAACGACGGCGTCTTCTCGCCATGGAACGGACACAGTCCCTTCCAGGTCACGCCCGCCTTCTTGAGCGGAACACGCTCCTGTACGACCTGCACGATGTCCACGTGCGATTTCAGGTCGTCCACGAACGTCTGCGGGAATAACGGCATAGAGCACTCGGCAATCGACGCGATCACGCCTTCAGCTCGACCACCGTGACGCCTCCGCCGCCCTGGTTGTCGGGTGCGGGGCCGAAGTTCGCCACCGACGCATGCGCGCGCAGCAGCTCCGCGATCGACCGGCGCAGCTGGCCCGTGCCGTAGCCGTGAATGATGCGGACGCTGCGCAGGTCCGCCATGTCGGCATCGTCGAGGAACCGTTCCACGCGCGTGACCGCCTCGTCGGATGTCGCGCCGATGACGTTGAGTTCGCTCGACGCCGCGGCGCGCGGCTGCATCTCCACGTTCACCCGCACGCGCGACGGCGACGAGGCGGTGGAGGCCGCCGCGATCACGCGCAGCTCGTCGAGCCGTGCGCGCAGCCGCTTGCCGCGGACGTCGACGTCGGCGGTCCCGTCGTGCACGCCCTGGACGACGCCTTCGAGTCCGAGCGGGCCGACGGCGACGCGATCGCCCACGGCCGCGGGACGCGACGGTCCTGCCGACGGCGCGGCGGACGGCGACGGCGAACCATCGGCGTGCTGACGGACCTTGCCGATGACCGCATCGAGCGCGGTGCGCGCATCGGCCCGCGCCGATCCGATGTCGCCCGTCGGCACCAGCCGCGCCGCGCGCCGGTCGGCCTCGGCGGCGATCGACGAGGTGCGGGCCTTCAGCGCATCGACCACCGCGTCAATCTCGCGGCGGGCCTCGCGCAGCCGCTCGTCGAGGCGCTGATCGAGCCGTTTGCGGAACGTCTCCTCGCGGTCGCGCAGCTCCTGCTCGCGCGCGTGCAGCCGCGCCTGCGTCTGCTCGACGATCTCGCGCTCGCGCGCGACCAGCCGCCGCTCGTGCTCGATGCGTTGCATCTCGCGCTCGATCTTCGCGAGATGCTCCGCGAGCTGCGTCTCGCGCTCGCTGCGGTGCGTGCGCGCCTGCTCGATGATCGACGCGGGCAGGCCGAGCCTCGTCGCGATCTCCAGCGCGAGGCTGCTCCCCGGCGAGCCGTAATGCAGGCGGTAGGTCGGCGCAAACGTCTGCGGGTTGAAGCCGAACCCGGCGGAAATGACCCCCTCGGTCGTGGACGCGTACGACTTGAGCGCGTCGAAATGCGTGGTCGCGATCAGCAGGGCGCCGCGGCGGCGGAAGTGATCGATGATCGCCATCGCGAGCGCGCCGCCCTCGTTCGGATCCGTCCCGGTGCCCGCTTCGTCGAGCAGGACCAGCGACGGCGGGGCGAGCGAACCGTCCATCGACACGATGTTCGCGATGTGCGCGGAGAACGTGCTGAGGTTTTCCGCAATCGACTGCTCGTCGCCGATGTCGGCGAAGACGGTCCGCAGCACCGGCACCTGGCTGCCGTCGGCGGCGGGAACGAGCAGCCCCGCCTGGGCCATCATCGGCAGCAGCCCCGCGGTCTTCAACGCCACGGTCTTGCCGCCGGTATTCGGGCCGGTGATCACGAGCACGCGCGTCGGCGGGATCAGCAGGATGTCCACCGGGACGACGTCGTGCGATCCCGGGGGCTTCGCCCCGCCGGCCGCTCCTGCGCGCTCACCCGCGGCGCCCCCGCCTCCGCTCCCGTCGCGTGGCTCGCTCGTCGCTCGCTCGCTCGCGCCGCCGGACGCCGGGTGTCCAGACGCGGCGATCAGCAGCGGATGCCGCGCGCCGCGCAGCTCGAGGCGGCCGTCCTGGGCAATGACGGGCGCGATCCCGTCGATGGCGAGCGAGTACCGCGCCTTCGCCTGGAGCACGTCGAGCGTCGTTGCCGCATCGATCGTCCGCTGCAGATCGGCGGCGCGGCGCCGCAGCGCGTCGGTGAGCGCGAGCAGGATGCGGCGCACTTCCTGGGCTTCCTGCTGCTCGAGCGCGACGATGTCGTTGTTGATCTCGACGGTGCTGAGCGGCTCGAGAAACAGGCTGGCGCCGCTCGCGGAGCTCCCGTGGACGATCCCGGGAATCGCCGAGCGGTGTTCCGCGCGCACCACCAGCACGTAGCGTCCGTTGCGATCGGTGACCACCTGCTGCTGCAGGTACTTCGCGGTGTCCTTGCCGCGCAGGTACGATTCGAGCGTGCCGCGCAGCCGCGAGCGCTGCTTGCGCAGCCGTTCGCGAACCGCTTTCAGCTCCGGGCTCGCATCATCGACGACGTCGCCGGCGGGATCGATCTTGCGCCGGATGTCGGCGATCTCGCGCTCGAACGAAGCGATCGGCTCGACGACGGCGCCCAGCAGCGGAAACGACGCGCGCGCGCGGCGGATCCCGGTTGCCGTCGCGTCGATCGAGGCGACGAACGTCGCCAGCGCGAGCAGGTGCAGCGGCTCGAGCGCGCGCCCTTCGACGGCGAACGCCGCGAGGATCGCGTCGAGGTCCGCCGGGGCGCGAAGCGCGATCTCGCCGGGCCCGGAGAGAAAGCGCGTCGTTTCCGCGGTCGCCGCCAGCGCGGCGCGGACCTCGTGCGCGTCCGTTTGCGGCTGCAACGACGCGAGCGCCTCCGCTCCCGGCGGCGTTTGGGCCAGCCGTGCCACGGCGTCGACGATGCGATCGAATTCGAGAGCCTTGAGAGCGCCTGGGTGCATGGGGATCCGAACAGCAGGCTGACGAGCAGCGCAACCCAGAAATATAGCTCAGGAGGGCGCCTTGTCGGAATATGGGCCGCGAGCGAGCGGTGTCAAGCTCTCGCGGGCCGACGCGGCCCGCGCCCGTCCGATAGACGAGACCCCATCGTTAGTCGAGGTGATTGATCGAGCTCGCGACCGCGGCCGCGCCAAATCCGTTATCGATATTGACGACCGAGATCCCGATCGCGCAGCTGTTCAACATGCCGAGCAGGGCCGTGAGGCCGCCAAAGTTCGCGCCGTAGCCGACACTTGTCGGCACCGCGATGACCGGCACGTCCACCAGCCCGCCGACGACGCTGGGCAGCGCGCCTTCCATGCCGGCGACGACAATCACGACGCGCGCGGCGCACAGGCGCTGCTGTTCCGTGAGCAGGCGATGCAGGCCGGCCACGCCGACGTCGTACAGCCGGTCGACGTCGTTGCCCATCACCTGTGCGGTGATCGCGGCTTCCTCCGCGACGGGAAGATCAGCCGTACCCGCGGCGGCGATCAGGATGGTGCCCCGTCCACGCGGCGTGGCGCCGTGGTCGAACGTGATACACCGCGCCAGGTCGTGATACGTGGCGCCGGGGACGAGCCCGGCCACGGCTTGATATGCTTCCGGGGTTGTGCGCGTGACGAGGAGACTGTGTCCGGCGCTCACCAGCCGTTCCGCGATCGACGCGATCTGGTCCGCCGTTTTGCCCTGTCCGAACACGACCTCTGGAAATCCCTGGCGCGTGGCGCGGTGGTGGTCGACGCGCGCGAAGCCGAGATCCTCGAACGGGCTCTGGCGCAGAACTTGAAGGAGGCGGGTATGCGCGGACTCAGGTGTTACGACACCGCTGCGCACCTCGTCGAGGAGCACCCGCAGCTGCTGCCGGTTCATCGCGGCGATCGTCCGGGGATCGTTGACTTCGCTCCGAGCTCGACAGTAGAATGGCCGATTGTGCCGCGTGATGGATTCATCTCTTTATGACGCTGTCTGAGACACTGATTCTCGTCCTGTATTTCTTCGTCCTCAGCATTCTGGCGATCTACGGCTGGCACCGCTATTACGTCGTTTATCTTTACATGAAACATCGGGACAAGGCGCCGCGCCCCGTCCCGCCGCTCGCACGCCACGAGCTGCCGCCGGTCACGATCCAGCTGCCGATTTACAACGAGATGTACGTGGCGGATCGGCTCATCGACGCCGTCTGCGAGATGGACTATCCGCGCGACCTGCTCGAGATCCAGGTGCTGGACGACTCGACCGACGAGACGCGCGAGATTGCGGAGCTGGCAGTCCGCCGCCACGCCGCGCGCGGGTTCAACATCAGGTACCTGCACCGCGTCGATCGCACCGGCTACAAGGCGGGCGCGCTCGAGGCCGGCCTGAAAGTCGCGAGCGGCCGGTTCATCGCCATCTTCGACGCGGATTTCATTCCGCCCGCCGATTTCCTCGTGCGCACGCTGCCGCACTTCACGATCGACGCGAACGTCGGCATGGTCCAGGCGCGCTGGGGCCACATCAATCACGACTATTCGCTGCTGACGAAGATTCAATCGATCCTGCTCGATGCGCATTTCGTGCTCGAGCACGGCGGCCGCAACCGCGCGGGGTGCTTCTTCAATTTCAACGGGACGGCGGGCGTGTGGCGGCGTGAGGCGATCGATACCTCGGGCGGCTGGCAGCACGACACGCTGACCGAAGACCTCGATCTGAGCTATCGCGCGCAGCTGGCGGGATGGAAGTTCGTGTTCCTCCCGGACCTCGTCTCGCCGGCGGAAGTCCCGGTCGAGATGAACTCGTTCAAATCACAGCAGCACCGCTGGGCCAAGGGCTCGATTCAGACCTGCCTCAAGCTGCTGCCGCGCATTCTGCGCTCCGATCAGCCGCTCGGGGTCAAGGCCGAGGCGTTCTTCCATCTCTCGTCGAACTTCAACTACCTGTTGATGTCGCTGCTGTCGGTCCTCATGTTCCCGGCGATGTGGGTCCGCTACAACATGGGATGGACCGAGATGCTGCTCATCGACGTGCCGCTGTTCGCCGCGGCCACGCTCTCGGTCTGCAACTTCTATATCGTCTCGCAGCGCGAGATTTATCCGGACTGGCGCACCCGGCTGAAGTACCTGCCGTTCCTGATGTCGATCGGCATCGGCCTGTGCGTCAACAACACCCGCGCGGTGCTCGAAGCGGTGTTCGACAAGAAGAGCGAGTTCATGCGGACGCCGAAGTACGGCATCGAGCGCGACAGCGACGAATGGGTCGGCAAGAAGTACCATCAGTCGCTCGGCGTGCAGCCGATCATCGAGCTGGCGCTCGGCCTCTATTTCACCGGCACGGTGTTCTACGCGCTGATCAACCAGATCTACGGCACGCTGCCGTTCCTGATGCTGTTCCAGGTCGGCTTCTTGTACACGGGACTGCTCTCGATCCTTCAGCAGGTCACGGGAGAGGACGAGATGGCGCCCGAAGCGGCGAAGTGACATGTCCGTCGAAGCGTCCAAGCCAAAGGCCGGTCTCGAAGACGTCGTAGCCGCCTCGTCATCCATCTGCTATCTCGACGGACAGCGCGGCGTCCTCGCGTACTACGGCTACGACATCCACGAGCTGGTGCGCGCGTCGTTCGAGGAAGTCTGCTATCTGCTGTGGCACGGGCGGCTGCCGAACCGCGCGGAGCTCGGCGATCTGCAGTCGCAGCTCGCTGCGGCGCGTCCCGTGTCGGAGGCGATGCTGCGGCTGATGAAGCAGCTGCCGTCTTCGGACGGGATGGACATGCTGAGGACGCTGACGTCCGCGCTCGGCCAATACGATCCGGAAGCCGGCGACAATTCGCAGCCGGCGAACTATCGCAAGGCGGTACGCCTGACGGCGCAGATGGCGAGCCTCGTGGCCACCTACGGACGGCTGCAGGCGGGCGGCGGACCGATCCAGCCCGATCCGGCGCTCGGGCACGCCGCCAACTTCCTGTACATGCTGAAGGGCGAGCGTCCGAACGCGCTCGCCACGCGCGCCTTCGACGTGGCGCTGGTGCTGCACGCGGACCACGAATTGAACGCGTCCACGTTCGCGGCCCGTGTCGCGGCCGCAACGCTCACCGATCTCTATTCGGCGATCGTCGGCGCCGTCGGCACCCTCAAGGGCCCGCTGCACGGCGGCGCCAACGCCGACGTCATGCGGCTGCTGATCGAGATCGGGCCCGACGCGCCGCCCGATCGCGTGGACGAGGCGATTCGCGGCAAGCTGGCGCGCAAGGTGAAGATCCCCGGGTTCGGCCATCGCGTCTACCGGACCGAGGATCCCCGCGCGACGCATCTCCGCAAGATGTCGAAGGAGCTGGGCGAGCGGGCCGGCAACACGCGCTGGTTCGAGATGTCGCAGCGCATCGAGCAGCTCGTGACAGGGGAGAAGAAGCTGTATCCGAACGTCGACTTCTACTCGGCGTCGACGTATTACACGCTCGGGATTCCCATCGATCTGTTCACGCCGATCTTCGCGGTCAGCCGGGTGTCGGGCTGGACCGCGCACTGTCTCGAGCAGTACGCGAACAACCGGCTGATCCGCCCGCGCACCGATTACATCGGCCCGTCGTACCCGCAGACGTTCCTGCCGCTCGACCAGCGGTGACTCGCGCACCAGACGGCGATGGCCGAGGGGCGAGGGGGAGGAGCCGGGCCGCCGACGCGTGCTGTGAAGATGCGCCAAGTTCCAGCCAGCCCGTCGCCATAACCTCGAAACGCCCCTCGCCCCTCGCCCCTCGCCCCTCGCCCCTCGCCCCTCGGCCCTCGAATTGCGCGTTCAATTCCCGGTAGCGCACAATAGCCCGACGCCGGTACCCTGCGGTGCATGATGACGCTGCCTTCCACCACCGAGATGTATCGCGCGCTCG
>JABFWM010000406.1 GCA_013362195.1 Acidobacteriota bacterium | reverse complement strand
AGCATGCCGAGGCCCGCGCGCAGCACCGGCACGACCACGACGTCCGACGACACCTTGCGACCGTGGGCCGGCCCCAGCGGCGTCACCACCGTCACCGGCGTCGCCGCAAGGTCGCGCGTGGCTTCCGCGGCGAGCAGCAGGCTGATTCGCACCGCCATCCTGCGGAACACCTCGGTCGGTGTCGTCGCATCACGCAGCGTGACGAGCGCATCGTGCACGAGCGGATGATCGACGAGCAAAACGGCCACGCGGCTGACTATATCAGCAGGGTGTCGATTTTTCGAAGGCGCGCGGCGAACTTCGCGAGCACGCCAGTATAGAATCACAGCGGCATAATGGCTTTACGGTTTCTGGTGGTATGGGCCGTGGCCGCCGCCCTCGCGGCCGCCGCGGCACCCGGTCAGCCTCGCCGCGTCTCGCTCCTCCTCACGAACGGCATCGTCATCACACAGGATCCCTCGTCGCGGGTGATCGATCGCGGCGCGGTGGCGATCGACGGGCGCGACATCGCCGCCGTCGATGGTGCGGACGTGATCGCCTCGGCATACAGCGGCGCCGAGACGATTGACGTGCACGGGGCGGTGATCATGCCCGGCCTCATCAACACCCACACGCACGCGCCGATGGTGCTGTTCCGCGGCCTGGCCGACGATCTCGGGCTGATGGAGTGGTTGCAGCAGTACATCTTCCCCGCCGAGGCGAAGACCGTCTCGCCGGAGTTCGTGCGGGCGGGCACGCGTCTCGCCGCGCTCGAGATGATCGAGTCCGGCACGACCACCTACGCGGACATGTACTACTTCGAGGAGGAGATTGCCCGCGTCACGAAAGCGGCGGGGCTGCGCGGCGTGCTGGGCGAAACGATCATCCGGTTTCCGGCGCCCGATGCCAGGACGCCGGCCGACAGCCTGGCGCGCACGGCGCGGTTCGCGGCGGAGTTCGCCAATGACGATCTGATCACGCCGGCGGTTGCGCCGCACGCGATGTACACGCTCGACGCGGCGACGCTGAAGGCATGCCGCGCGCTGGCGGATCGTCTGCGGATCCCGGCGCTGATTCATCTCGCCGAAACCGAGGACGAAGTGAACGGCTCACGAAAGGCGCACCACGCAACGCCGGCCGCGTATCTCGAGTCGCTGGGCTTCTGGGGACCCCGGACGCTCGCCGCGCACGGCGTGCACCTCACGCCTGCCGACATCGCGCTGCTGGCGAAGCGGGGCGTCGGGATGTCGCACAATCCCGAGAGCAACATGAAGCTCGCGAGCGGTACGGCGCCGGTCGAGGCGATGCGCCGTGCGGGCATCGCCGTCGGCCTGGGCACCGATGGCGCTGCGAGCAACAACGACCTCGATATGTTCGAGGCGATGCGGCAGGCGGCGTTTCTGCACAAGCTCGCGTCCGGCGATCCCCGCGCCATCCCCGCCGCCACGGCGATTCGGATGGCGACGATCGACGGCGCGCGCGCGCTCGGCTTGGCCAAGGCGATCGGCTCGCTCGAGCCGGGCAAGCGCGCCGACGTCATCGTCGTCTCGATGGAGGCCGCACGCCAGACGCCGATGTACGATCCGCAGTCGCACCTCGTCTACGTCACCCGCGGCGACGACGTGACCACGACGATTGTCAACGGGACAGTGCTGATGCGCGACCGCAAGGTCCTGACGCTCGATCGCGGTGCGGTGATCGCCGAGGCTCGAGCGTTCGCCGCGCGCGTCCGCGACGCGGTCCGCTGAGCGCCCGCGATGCCGATGCCGACCATTCTGATCGACGCGCCGACGATTCACGAACGCATCCGGGCGATGGCCGCGGAGATCGAGCGCGAGTATCCGTCCGGCGACGAGATCCACCTGGTCGCCGTGCTCAAGGGCGGGTTCATGTTCCTCGCCGACCTGGTGCGCGGGATGTCCGCCGATGTGACGATGGATTTCATGGCCCTTTCCAGCTATGGCAAGGGGACGACATCGTCCGGGCAGGTGCGCGTCCTCAAGGATCTCGACAGCAGCCTCGAGAGCCGGCACGTGATTATCGTCGAGGACATCGTCGACACCGGCCTCACGCTGCACTACCTGCAGGACATCCTGCGCGCGCGGGCCCCGAAGAGCCTCCGCACCGCGTGCCTGCTGAGCAAGCCCTCGCGGCGGCAGGTCGACGTGCACGTCGATTACATCGGCTTCACGATCGAAGATCGCTTCGTGGTCGGGTACGGACTCGATTATGCGGAGAAGTACCGAAACCTGCCGTACATCGCGGTGCTGGAAGGTGAATAGCTGATAGCTGATAGCTGATAGCTGATAGCTGATAGCTGATAGCTGACAGCTGATAGCTGATAGCTGATAGCTGACAGCTGATAGCTGATTTCATGGCTCGCAGATTCGACATCATTACGGAATCCGACGCGCGGCAGATCGAGATCGGCGCGACGGTGGAGCTCGCGGCCGGGGGCCACGTGACGCCATTGGCGCGCGACACGCTCAACGCGCGGCGGGTGACCGTCGTGCCGGCCGGTTCGCTCGATGCCGCGCTGCCGCCCGATCTCGCGCCTGCCGCCGACATTCGCCGCGTCGCGATTGCGAGCGATCACACCGGGATTGCGATGCGCAGGGCCATCGTGCAGCACCTGCGCGGGCTTGGGCTGGCGGTTGCAGACATGGGCACCGAGTCAACAGGGTCCGTCGATTATCCGGATACCGCGGCGCTCGTGGCCAGGGCGGTGGCGCGCAGGGAAGCGGATGCAGGGATCGTGATCGACGGGGCGGGCATTGGATCGGCGATCGCGTCGAACAAGGTCCGCGGCATTCGCGCGGTGATGTGCCCCGACCAGACCATCGCGCGCTATTCGCGCGAACACAACGGCGCCAACGTGCTCGCGCTGGGATCCACGCTCCTGCCGGACGCCGCCGCGGCCATCCGCATCGTCGACGTGTGGCTCGCCACGCCGATGACCGAAGCGCGCTATATTCGCAGGCTGTTGAAGATCCAACGGCTCGAGGACGCGTTCTAGCGCGTTCCGCGGGCCCCCGGTTTCGCCCGCGAGCCGCTGAACGGGGAGGCGCGCACGGCGCGAGTGGGGCGAAGGGTCCCCGCGAGCGACGAGCCAGGATCCGGGGCGGCGCCCCGACGAAAACATGCTGAACGCCACCGACCTGCAGCGCCTGATCGAAATCATCACCGAAGAGGTGATGAGCGCCTCGCGGCGGCCGGCCCCGCCGCCGTCGCAGTGCGCGTGCCACGCCGTCCTGTACGAATGCTGTCCGGATCGCCTGCGCGGCGTCCTCGATGCGGGCGCGTCGCGCATCGGCCTGCATGCCTCGGGAGGCGCCGCCGGCAGCGTCGCCGGGATGATCGATCACACCCTTCTCAAGCCCGACGCCACACGCCGGGACATCGAAACGCTCTGCCGCGAAGCCGCGGAGTTCCGCTTCGCGACCGTGTGCGTCAATCCGACGTGGGTCGCGCTCTGTGCCGCGCTGCTGCGGGGCAGCGGCGTCGGCGTGTGCTCCGTCGTCGGGTTCCCGCTCGGCGCAACGACCGCAGACGTCAAGCACTACGAGACGCGCCGCGCCATCTTCGACGGCGCCTCCGAGATCGACATGGTGATCAACATCGGCGCGCTCAAGTCGGGCGACCTGCCGATCGTCGAGCGCGACATTCAGGCGGTGGTCGGACCGTGCCGCGACGCGAACGTGGTCAGCAAGGTGATCATCGAAGCGGCGCTGTTGACCGATGATGAAAAGATCGCGGCGTCGACGCTGTCGAAGGCCGCGGGCGCCGACTTCGTGAAAACCTCCACCGGGTTTGCCTCTGGCGGCGCGACTCCCGCCGACGTCGCGCTGATGCGGCGCGTGGTGGGCGCCGAGATGGGGGTCAAGGCGGCCGGCGGCGTACGCGACTATGAAGGGTTGAAGGCCATGGTGGCGGCGGGCGCGACGCGGGTTGGCGCGAGCGCCGGCGTCAGGATCGTGCAGGAGTCGAAGGGCGGGCCGCCGCCGTCCGCTAACGCTCCGGCGGGTTACTGATCGCGAGGGTCTCTTTCGGCGACCACATCCGGATATCGCGGCCCTCGAACGCCTGCAGAATGCGGCGCCGCAGCTCCCGGCCCACATCCCACTGCTTGAGCGGCGCGGTCTTGATGCGCAGCTTCAGCCTGATCCCCTGCTCGTCGAAGCTGTCCACGCCGTTGATCTCGATCGGGGCGAGGATGAACGGCTTGTAGCGATCCTCCGCCTGCAGACCATCGGCAAGCGCACGCACCAGCGCCGCGACGGCGTCCACGTCCTCGCCGTAGGCCAGCGGCAGATTGACCACGTAATAGCTGAAGTCCTTGCTGCGGTTGGCGAGCGTCGTGATCGCGCCGTTCGGGATCACGTGCACGGTTCCTTCCTCGTCGCGCAGCACCGTGGTCCGCAGGTTGAGCGCTTCGACGACCCCGCCGACGTTGTTGATGGACGCCACGTCGCCGACGCGGACCTGGTCCTCGAGGATCAGGAAGAACCCGCCGATCAGATCGCGCACGAGCGTCTGCGCGCCGAAGCCGAGCGCGACGCCGATGATGCCGGCGCCGGTGAGCGCCGGCGAGATGTCGACGCGGAACTCGCGCATCACCATCAGCAGCGCAATCACGACGACCAGTACGGTCGTGACACGCGTCAGCGCGCCGCCCAGCGTCCGCGCCCGCTTGGCGCGCTCCAGCGCGTCGAGCCCCGTCCCGCGGTTCAGGTCGTGCTCGAACCGCTTGACCGCGATGGTGACCATGCGCACGAGCGCGTAGGCGACGGCGACAATGAGGAGCACCCGCAGGCCCGAGTCAAACGCCCACGAGGTCAGCGTGCCGAGATGCACACCCGCGCGAGGGTGCAGCCCCACCACCTCGAACGCGGGGAAGATCAGGACGCCAACGACGAGCAGGAAGACCGCCGCGCTAATCAGCCGCAGCGGCGCACGCACCAGCGGACTCGAGGTCGCGACGGTGTCGCGCAGCATCCCGCGCAGCGCGCTGGTGACGAACACCCGCGTGAGATGCGCGGCGCCCCACGCGATCGCAACGGTCGACACGATGGCAAGCGCGAAGATGTCCCAACTGACTGGTCCCGCGAACAGGCGACGCCACATTTTCCCGCAGCATAGCAGAGCAGGCCGCGCGATACGTGTCGTGCCCCCCTCGGAGGCGAGGTCTAACTGATCGCCGACAGCTGCGAGCTGACCGGCGACGGCATCGCCGCCTGCAGCGGCAGCCGCAGGCTCGCCCGGCAGCCGGTGCGATCGTCGCGATTGGCAAGAACGAGGCTGCCGCCGTGCGCCTCGGCGATCTGCCGGCTGAGGACGAGCCCGATGCCCGACCCGCCGGGCTTGGTGGTGAAGAACGGCACGAACAAGTTGCCGGTGTTCGACAATCCGGGGCCTTCGTCTTCCACCCACAGCTCCATCGTCGGTGGCGACGAGCCCGGAAGCTTCTGCCATCCGACGCGGATCCGGCCGCCCGTCTCGCGGACCGCGTCGAGCGCGTTGCGAATCAGGTTGATGAGCAGCTGTTCGAGCTGATCGGTGTCACCCTGCACAGAGAGCCGGGGGCCGCCGGCGATCTCCACGTGGTGCCCCTTCTCGAGTGTCACGACGCGATCGATGACCCCACCGACGTCGAGCGGCGTGAGCTTGGGCGGCGGCAGCTTCGCGAGCCGCGCGTACGCGCTCATGAAGCGGCTGAGCGACTCGGACCGCGAGGCAATCACCCCGAGCCCGCGCTCGACGTCTTCGCGCCAGTCCGACGGCAGCGGATCGCGCTCGATGATCGTCGCCAGGCTGCCGGCGATCGACTTGATCGGCGCGAGCGAGTTGTTCATCTCGTGGCCGATGACGCGAATGAGGCGCTGCCAGGCCTGCCGCTCTTCCTCGCGCAGCGGCTGGCTCAAGTCGGAGAGGACGAGCAGTTCGTGCGGACGGCCGCCCTGCCGGAACGAACTGCGGCGGATCTCCCATCGACCGACGCCGCCGGGAAACGCGGTGTTGATGACGCGCGGCGCTTCGCCGGTGAGACAGTCCTCGAGGCCGAGGTCTTCCGCGTGGCGCCCGAGCAGGCGTTCCGCCGGGTGACTGAGGAGCCGCGCCCCGGCGCGATTGACGAATTTGAGCTCCTGGTCCTCGTCGAAGGTGAACACCGCGACGTCGATCTCCGCCATCACCTTGCGCAGCAGCGTCGTCGCTTCGAGCGCATCGAGCCGCTGGTGCCGCAGCGTCTCGACGAGCGTGTTGACCTCGATCATCACCTCGCCGAGGGGATCGCCGCCGCGCGCGCCCCGCGCGCGGATGGAGAAGTCGCCTTCGCCCAGCGCCGCGAGCAGGTTGGACAGGGTTTGCAGCGGCAGCACGACGCGTTCGCGCAGCGCGAACGCGAAGCCGAGGCAGAACGCGACGATGACGACGGTCAGCGTCCATTGGACCTTGGGCGTGTAGTCGCCGCTCCAGAGGAAGATGAGCGAGATCAGCGCGCCCGGCAGCGCCGACGCGAGCGCCATCAGCAGGATGCGCCGATCGTGGCTTAGGCGAGGCTCCCTGGGTCTGGCTGTCGCCATGTGTCAATGCTAAGTGCGAACGGCCCGGGGGCCAAGGCGCCGGCGCGCGGTGCATCGGGGCCGCCCGCCGGCATTCGGCATCCGGCCGGCATTGACGCGGTCACAGGCCGTAGCGCTGCAGCCGGCGATACAGCGCGCTGCGGCTCAGGCCGAGCGCTTTCGCGGCCTGGCTGACATTGCCGTCGAAGCGGTTCATCGCCTTCTTGATCAGGAAGCACTCGACGTCTTCGAGGCTCATGTCTTCGAGCCGTCCCGCGGATTCCCGGGTGCCGCGCAGGCCGAGGTCGCCGGCCTTGACGAGCGGGCCGGCCGACATCAGCACGGCGCGCTCGACCGCGTGATCCAGTTCGCGCACGTTGCCCGGCCAGCCGTGTTCGAGCAGCATCTGCATCGCGCCGCTCTCGAAGCCGGTGAGCCGCTTGCGGTACCGCTGCGCGTGCTGGCGGAGGAAGTGCTGCGCGAGCAGCGGCAGATCCTCTCGGCGCTCGCGCAGCGGCGGCAGCCGGATCTCGATCGTGTTCAGACGGAAGAGCAGATCCTGGCGGAACTTGCCCGCGGCCACTTCATCGGAGACGTTGGCGTTGGTCGCCGAGATGATGCGGACGTCGACGCGGCGCGTGCGCGAGGATCCGAGCCGCTCGAACTCGCCGGTCTCGATGACGCGCAGCAGCTTGGCCTGCTGGCTGAGCGGCACATTGGCGATCTCGTCGAGGAACAGCGTGCCCTGGTCCGCCAGCTCGAACCGTCCGACGCGATCGCTCTTGGCGTCGGTGAACGCGCCCCGCACGTGGCCGAACAGCTCGCTCTCGAACACGCCCTCGGAAACGCCGCCGGAATTGACGATGACCATCGGCCGCGACGCCCGGCTCGACACGGCGTGCAGCGCCCGCGCCACGACGCCCTTGCCGGTGCCGTTCTCGCCGAGCACCAGCACGTTGGCGTCCGACGGGCCGACGCGCGAGATCACCTGCAGCACGTTCTGCATCGCCGGCGACTCGGCGATCAGCGTGGGCATCCCCTCGCCGCGGAGCAGCGAGTTCTCCGCCTCGAGGCGCTGCCCCTTGCGCAGCGCCTGGCTGAGTTCGATCTGGGTGCGGATGATCGCGAGGAGCCTGGCGTTGTCCCACGGCTTCTGGATGAAATCGCGGGCGCCGCGGCGCATCGCTTCGACCGCGACCTCCACGCTGCCCCACGCGGTCATCACGACGACCGGCAGCGTCGGATCGATGCCCTGGATCCGCGACAGCAGGTTGAGGCCTTCTTCGCCCGACGTCGTGTCGCGCGCGTAATTCAGATCGATCAACGCGACGTCGAATTCCCGGGCCTCGATCGCGGCGAGGACACCGGCCGGTGACGAGGCGGTTTCGAGATGGAACCCCTCGGCCTTGAGGAGGAGGCGCAGCGCTTCGAGCACGTCCGCCTGATCGTCGGCGATCAGCACCCGCGGGTTTTCGGGCCTGTGAGGATGTCGCGCGCCCTCGGATGAATCGCCGCGCTGATGCTTGAGATGGTCCGTGATGAGCATGGGTCGTTTGGTTCCCGGCTCTCGGCCAGGCGCTGGTGGTTCGTCGGGCTGTTCGGCGCGCGCATCGCGGGCCGGAGTCTCGAGTCGTAAGTCGCTAGTCCGTCCGCAAGGCAATCAGCGGATCGATGCGCGTCGCGCGCCGGGCCGGAAGGTAGCTGGCCAGCATCGCCACGCCCCCGAGCGCCGCCGCGGTGACCACATACGTGCTGAGGTCGTGCGGATCGACGCCGACGACCAGCGCCCTCGCGAAGCCTGCCGTCACGTAGGCGATGGCGAGGCCAATCACGAGGCCGATGCCGACGAGCGTCATGCCGTGGCCGAGCACGAGGCCGAGGACGCTGGAGGGCGACGCGCCGAGCGCCATGCGCACGCCAATCTCGCGCGTGCGCTGCGAGACCGAGTAGCTGGCGACGCCGTACAGGCCGATCGACGCGAGGAGCAGCGCGAGCACGCCGAAGACCGTGAGCAACACGACGTTCATCCGCTGCGGCTGCAGCGATTGCGCGATCTGCTCCTCGAGCGTGCGCACGTTGAACAGCGACAGCGTCGGATCGAGCCGCTGCACTTCGGCGCGAACGGCGCCCGCGAGCGACGAGGCCTCGCCCGCCGCGCGGACGTGCAGCGCCGCCGCCGGCGTGTAGTTCTGCGCCAGCGGCTGATAGATGAAGGGCTGCGGATCCTCCGCCACCGCGTTGTACTTGCTGTCCCTCGCGACGCCAATCACGGTGCTGTAGTCCTGGTCGCCGAAGAACTTGAACCGTTTGCCGATGGGTTCGTCGTTCTTCCAGAACTGCTGCGCCATTGTCTGGTTGATGACCACGACCTTGGCCGAGGTGGCCGTGTCGCCGCGGCTGAAGTCGCGCCCGCGGACGATCGGAATGCCAATTGTCTGGAAGTAGCCGAGGCC
>JABFWM010000153.1 GCA_013362195.1 Acidobacteriota bacterium | reverse complement strand
ACGCTCACAGCGTCCTCCACCGCCGCCCCTCGGCGGCAATCATGGCGTCGGCCTCGCGCGGCCCCCACTCGCCCGCTTCGTAGGTCGGAATCGCTTTCTCGCCTGACGCCTGCCAGGCCTCGAGCACCGGCGTGATGAGCGCCCACGAGGCTTCGACGAAATCGTGCCGGGCGAACAGCGTCGGATCGCCGAGCATCGCGTCGAGCAGCAGCGTCTCGTAGGCTTCGGGCACCGCCCGCCCGAACGCGCTGCCGTAGCGGAAGTTCATCATCACGGGGGCCAGCTGCATGCGCGTCCCCGGCAGCTTGGCCTCGAACCGAACGGAGATGCCTTCGTCGGGCTGCACGTTCACGACGAGCAGGTTCGAGGCGATCGCGGTCGGACTCACGCGCTTGAAAATGTGCAGCGGCGGACGGCGGAACTGGATGGCGATTTCGGTCGTGCGCTTCGGCAGCCGCTTGCCGGTGCGAACGTAGAACGGAACGCCCGCCCACCGCCAGGAATCGAGGAGCACCTTGAGCGAGACGTAGGTGTCGGTGACCGACCCGGGCGCGACGCCGTCCTCCTGACGATAGCCGGGCACCTCCTTGCCGTTGACCCACCCGGCGGTGTACTGCGCGCGAATGACGTTGCTGGTCCGTCCGTCCTCGAGCAGCGGCTGGATCGACAGGATCGGATCGAGCTTTCGATCGCGCACGTTCTCCGCCGAGAAGGCGATCGGCGGCTCCATCGCGACCAGCGACAGCACCTGCATCAGGTGGTTCTGCACCATGTCGCGCAGCGCGCCGGCGCCCTCGTAGTACGCTGCCCGCCGCTCGACCCCCACCGTCTCCGCCGCCGTGATCTGCACGTGATCGATGTAGCGCCGGTTCCACACCGGCTCGAACATGCCGTTCGCAAACCGGAAGACCAGCAGGTTCTGGACGGTTTCCTTGCCGAGATAGTGATCAATGCGGAAGATCTGCGATTCGTCGAGGTGGCGATGCAGGGTCTCGTTCAGCGCGCGCGCGCTCCCGAGGTCGGTGCCGAACGGCTTCTCGACGATGACCCGGCGCCAGCCGCGGCCGTCGGGCGGTTTGACGAGGCCGGCCCTGCCGAGCTGCTCCGCCACTGTGGCATACACGCCGGGAGGAATGGCGAGATAGAAGAGCACGCCGTCCGATCCGATCGCGTGGAGCTTCTCCGAGAGCCGTGCGTACAGCGCGGGGTCGTCCATTTCGCCGGCGAGGTACGACAGCTCGCGCGCGAGCGCCGTCGCGACCTCGGTCCGCTCCTCGACCTCCGCGAACTCGCTGAGGCTCTTGTAGAACTCCTCGCGGAACGCATCGTCCTGCATCTCGGTGCGGGCGATGCCGATCACCGCGAAGCGCGCGGGCAGCCGTTGCGCGCGCGAGAGTTGATAGAGCGCGGGCAGGAGCTTGCGGCGGGTCAGGTCGCCCGACGCGCCGAAGATGACCAGCGTGGTCGACTCCGGCGTCGGTTCGATGCGAAGGCCGTCGAGCAGCGGATTCGATCCGCCGCCGGACACGTCGGTCATTTGGGGAATATATCAGGAGGGAGCAGCGGGGCGGGCGCATCCTGAGATGCGCCCCGTCACCGATGTTCGGCGACGTACTGGAGCGCGCGCGGCGTGCCGAGGAGGCGGAGCTGACGGAGCGCCTGGGCTCGAAGCGGCGCGTCCTGCTCGGAGTCGGCGATCCTGATCAACTGATCTTCGTCCTTGGCGGCGAGCAGCGCCGACAGCACCGCGCTCCGCGACTCGCGCGGCGCCTGCGCGTAGAGGGCCCGGAGTTGCGCGCGCGCACCGGCACGGCCCAGCGTGAGGATGGCGGCGTTGCGGACGAGCGCGTCCGTTTCCGTCTTCGCGATGCGCAGCAGCGCCGTCGTGTCGGCGCGGGTCCCGAGCGAGGAAACGACCTCGCGTCTGATGCGCGCGTCGTCCCGCGCGCTGGAATAGACCTGCATCAGCTCGGTGGTCAGGTTCGGGGCGTCCGCTCGACCGAGCTCGCGGATGGCGGCGATGCGTACCCGTGGCGATCCGCGCCGGGCGACTTCGACGATCGTGTCGCGCGCATCCGGGCGCGGCGACTGTCCGAGCACGAACACGGCGCGGCGTGCGTCCGCCGGATCGGCGGTGTCGAGCGCAATCTCCTTCAGCAGCGGAATCACGCGCTCCGGATGCGTCAGCAGCAACCCGCTCAGCGCCTGGATGCGCAGATCCGTGTCGGGCTCGAATGGCGCCGGCAGCCACACGCTTGATTCGTCTGGAGGCAGCCCCATCGCGCCTGGCGCGACGGCGCGATAGCGCATCGGCCGTGCCGGCGGCGCGGGCGACGCCGGCGGC
>JABFWM010000187.1 GCA_013362195.1 Acidobacteriota bacterium | reverse complement strand
GAGGACGAATTCGGACAGGGGGAACTCGGCGAAACGTTCACGCTTGAAGTGTCGTCCCCCGGACTCGACCGTCCGCTTCGGCACGAGGCCGACTATCACCGCTTCACCGGCCGACTCGCGAAGATCGTGACGACGGAGCCGATCGAGCGGCAGTCGGCGTTCGCAGGCCGGATCACCGGCGTCGAGGACGCGCACGTGCTCCTCGCCGAAGGGCGCAAGACGCATCGCGTGCCCCTCGCGAAAATCAAGCGGGCGCATTTGGACGTGGAATTCTGAGCCGGGTCCGGAGACCCGGCCGACGACCACCGGGTGTGGCGCGGTTTCACCCCCGCCGGTCAGAGAACTGAGGCAGGACGGGTCGTCAGACCCGCTGGTAAGAAGAAGTTATGCAGAACCCGCTGTTGCAGCAGATCGACGCGATTGCGAAGGAAAAGGGCGTCGAGACCGACGTCATCATCGGCGCCGTGCAGGACGCCCTCGAGGCGGCGGCGCGCAAGAAGTACAAGGGCGAGGAGCTGAAGGCCCGCTTCAATCCGGAGACCGGCGACTTCGAGCTGTTCAGCGTGAAGAAGATCGTGGCCGAAGTCACCGATCCCGCGACGCAGTTCTCGCTGGCCGACGCGCAGCAGCTCTATGGCGACGAAGCGGAAGTCGACATGGAAGTGGAGTTCCCCAAGGACAAGGGCGAGCTGGGACGCATCGCCGCGCAGACGGCCAAGCAGGTGATCTTCCAGAAGGTCCGCGAAGCCGAGCGCGAGAACGTCTACGCGGAATACAGCAACCGGGTCGGCGAAGTCGTCAACGGCGTCGTCAAGCGCTTCGAGAACGGCGACATCATCATGGAGCTGGGGCGGATCGAGGCGCAGCTGCCGCGGAAGGAGCAGTCGCGGGCGGAGAACTACGCGGTCGGCGACCGCGTGCGCGCCGTCATCCGCGGCGTGAACCGCAGCGCGAAGGGCCCGCAGATCGTGCTCTCGCGCACCGATCCGGCGCTCCTCATCAAGCTGTTCGAGCAGGAGGTGCCGGAAATCTACGATGGCACCGTGATGATCCGCGGCGCCGTGCGCGAAGCGGGCGACCGCGCGAAGGTGGCGGTCTACTCGCGCGAACGCGACGTGGATCCGGTCGGCGCGTGCGTCGGCATGAAGGGGACGCGCGTGCAGTCGATCATCCGCGAGCTGCGCGGCGAGAAGATCGACATCGTCGAATGGTCCGAGGACCCGGTGCTCTTCGTGACCAACGCGATCAGCCCGGCCAAGGTGCAGCGCGTATCGATCGTCGACGACACCGAGAAGGTGATGGAAGTGATCGTCGAGGACAAGCAGCTGTCGCTCGCGATTGGCAAGAAGGGACAGAACGTCCGGCTGGCCGCGAAGCTGACCGGCTGGAAGATCGACATCAAGAGCGAGGAAGAGAAGCGGCGCGAGGTCGAGAAGCAGTTCGGCGATCTCGAGATCGGCGGTGGCGAGGGCGCCGGCGAGGCCGCCCTCGAAGCATCCGACACGCCGGCCGAAGCGCCGGAGGTCCTCGAGGGTGCGGCCGACGCACAAGCCGCGGAAACCGCCGGTCAGGCCGAAGCGGCGGAGCCGACGAACCTCGCGGCGGAAGAGCCCGCCAAGGCGGAATGAGCGCTTCCGCCTGAAGGGGGAGGTGCATGCTTCCGCCTGAAGGCGGAAGCTACGGGATCGATGTAGTACGGGATCGATGTAGTACGGGGATCGATGCAGTACGGGGATCGATGCGGGAACCAGGGCTGAGGAACGCGCGGAGCACATAACCTTCCGCCTTCAGGCGGAAGCACCAGCAGAGGGATTTTGGCAACAGTCCGGATCTACAAAGTCGCGGAGCTGCTCAACACCACGAGCCAGGAAGTCATCGCGCTGCTCAAGCGCGATCACGGCATCGAGGTGAAGAGCGCATCGAGCACGATCGAGGAAGTCGTGGCGCGGGAGTTCGTGAGCCGACTGGCGCGCCAGCGCGGCATCAAGGTCCCGTCGAACGCGTCGTTCGCCGATACGCACGCGCCCGCCCCGGCGCGGCCCGGCGTCAAGAAGCCCGGGGCGCGCGCGCCGGAGCCGCCGAAACCGGCCGCACCCGTGATGCCCGCCCCGCGTCTGATCAAGACGGTGAGGCCGGCCGCGCCTGTGGCATCGCCCGCGGACGCCGCGCCGATCCCGGCACCTGCGCCGGTCACGCCGGAGCCGATCGTTCCGGCGGCGCCGATTGCCATCGAACCAGAGCCGGTACCCGCGCCTGCACCGCCACCGCCGGCGCCAGAGCCGGTCGTTGCGCCGGCGGCCGAGGCGCGTCCGATCGAACGGCCGCCCGCACCCGTTCCGACTCCGG
>JABFWM010000171.1 GCA_013362195.1 Acidobacteriota bacterium | reverse complement strand
GCTCTCTCCCGACGTCATCGAAAGCGTCTCCGTGATCGGGCCGTCGCACGTGATCAAGAGCCATCACAACGTCGGCGGCCTGCCCGAGCGCATGCGTTTCACGCTCGTCGAGCCGCTCCGGCAGCTGTTCAAGGACGAAGTCCGCGCCGTCGGGACCGAGCTCGGCCTGGAGGATGAGTTCGTGTGGCGGCAGCCGTTCCCGGGTCCGGGTCTGGCGGTACGGATTCTGGGCGAGGTGACGGCGTCGCGGCTGAATCTCGTGCGCAAGGCCGACGCCATCGTCGCGCAGGAAGTGAAGCAGGCGGGATGGTACCGGCGGCTCTGGCAGTCGTTCGCGGTGCTGCTGCCGGTCCAGAGCGTCGGCGTGATGGGCGACGCGCGGACCTACGAATACACTGTCGCGATTCGCGCCGTCGAAAGCAGGGACGGCATGACCGCCGACTGGGCGCACCTGCCGCACGACCTGCTCGCGTCGATTTCGTCGCGGATCGTGAACGAGGTGAAAGGGATCAATCGCGTCGTATACGACATTTCGTCAAAACCGCCGTCGACCATCGAGTGGGAATGAACGGATTGCCGATTGGCGACTGCAGATTGCAGATTGACGGATTGCCGATTGGGGATTGGCGAATGGGATTGTCGATTGAGGATTGGATTGACGGGGGAGGGAAGAAATCGCCAATCGCCACTCGAATCGGCAAAGGCCAATCGCCAATACAATCGGCAATCGACAATCCGAATCGGCAATCGCGCAATGAACAATCCGTGAATCGGCAGTCTGCAATCGCCAATCGGCAATGAGCGAGTTCGTCCACCTCCATCTCCACTCCGAATACTCGCTGCTCGACGGCGCGTGCCGCATCGAGGAACTGCTCGACAAAGCGGTCGAGCTGAAGATGCCGGCGATGGCGATCACGGAACACGGCAACATGTTCTCGTCGGTCGTCTTTCACGATCAGGCGCGCAAGCGCGGCATCAATCCGATTCTGGGGTGCGAGGTCTACGTCGCGCCGGGCGACCGCCGCACGAAAAGCGGCACGCCGGGAGAAACCGCGAACCATCTCGTGCTGCTCGCGGAAACCAACGAGGGCTACCACAACCTTATTAAACTGGTGTCGGCCGGCTACACCGAGGGCTTCTATTACAAGCCGCGCATCGACAAGGACCTGCTCGCGCAGCACTCGAAAGGCCTCATCGGCCTGAGCAGCTGCCTCAAAGGGGAGGTCGCGACCGGGATCCGCGGCGAACAGCAGCAGAAGGCGATCCAGGCGGCCGCGACCTACCGCGACATCCTCGGCCGCGACCACTTCTTCCTCGAGATGCAGTATCAGGGGATCGAGGAACAGCAGATCGTGAACAAGGGCGTCCAGCCGATCGCGAAGGATCTCGGGCTGGACCTCGTCGTCACCAACGACGTCCATTACCTCACCGACACCGACCACAAGCCGCACGACGTCCTGCTGTGCATCGGGACCGGCAAGGCGGTCAACGACGCCGAGCGCCTGCGGTATCACGGCGATCAGTTTTTCCTGAAGACGGCCGAGCAGATGGCGCAGGTGTTCCCCGACCACGCCGACGCGCTCGCCCGCACCGTGCGGATCGCCGAGCGGTGCCACGTCGATCTCTCGTTCAAGGAGAACTACCTCCCGAATTTCGACGTCCCGGCCGGGATCAGTCTCGACGACTACTTCGAGCACATCGTCCGGCAGGGGTTCGAGATGCGGCTGCCGCGGCTGCGCGAGCTCGCGGACCGGGGGCTGCTGAAGCACACGATCGACGAGTACGAGCGGCGGCTCTCGTACGAGATCGAGATGATCAAGAAGATGAAGTACCCGGGATACTTCTGTATCGTCTGGGACTTCATCCGCTACGCGCGCGAGCAGAACATCCCGGTGGGCCCCGGCCGCGGGTCGGCGGCGGGGAGCCTCGTCGCCTATTGCCTGCGCATCACCGACGTCGATCCCATCGAGTACGACCTGATTTTCGAGCGCTTTCTCAATCCCGAACGGGTGTCGCTGCCCGACATCGACATCGACTTCTGCGAGCGGCGCCGCGCCGAGGTCATCGAGTACGTGACGCGCAAGTACGGCCGCGAGAACGTGGCGCAGATCATCACGTTCGGCACGATGAAGGCCCGCGCCGTGGTCCGCGACGTCGCGCGGGTGATGGACATTCCCTACGCCGACGCGGATCGCGTCGCCAAGGCCGTGCCGCCCGCGCTCGACATGACGCTCGCGAAGGCGCTCGACGAGAGTCCGGCGCTGAAGGAGATGCAGCAGAAGGACGAGCGCGTAAAGGAGCTGCTGACGATCGCCCAGCGCCTCGAAGGCATGACGCGCCACGCCTCGGTCCACGCGGCCGGCGTCGTCATCGCGCCGCGTCCGCTGACCGAGTTCGTGCCGCTCTACAAGTCGCAGAAGGACGAAATCGTCACCCAATGGGCGATGAAGGAGGTCGAACGCGTCGGCCTCCTGAAGATGGACTTTCTCGGCCTCAGCACGCTGACGCTGATTCGCGATTGTCTCGACGAGATCAAGCGCACCCAGGGCCTCGATCTCGACATCGACGCGATCCCGCTGGACGACGAGAAGACCTACCAGCTGTTCGCGGACGGCCAGACCTACGGCGTCTTCCAGTTCGAAAGCTCGGGCATGCGCGAGCTGCTGCGCAAGGCCAAGCCGGAACGCCTCGACGACCTGATCGCCCTCAACGCGCTCTACCGTCCCGGTCCCCTGAAATCGGGGATGGTCGACGACTTCATCTCTCGCAAGCAGGGCAAGACGGAGGTGAAGTACGAGCTGCCGCAGCTCGCGCCGATCCTCTCCGACACCTACGGGGTCATCGCGTATCAGGAGCAGGTCATGCGGATTGCCGCGGTCCTGGCCGGGTTCTCGATGGGGCAGTCGGACGTGCTTCGCAAGGCGATGGGGAAGAAGGATCCTCGAGTCATGGCGAAGCAGCGCGAAGCCTTCATGGACGGCGCGCTGAAGAACGGGATCAACGAGAAGAAGGCCAGGAAGATCTTCGATCTGATGGAGTTCTTCGCCGGATACGGCTTCAACAAGTCGCATTCGACGACCTACGCCTGGGTCGCCTACCAGACGGCGTATCTCAAGGCCAATTACCCCTGGCACTTCATGGCCGCGCTGCTGACGATCGAGGCGGCCAACACGGACAAGCTCGCGATGTATCTCGGCGAATGCCGCGAGCTCGGGATCCCGATTCTGCCGCCCGACATCAACGCGAGCCAGCTCGCGTTCACGGTCGAGCCGACCGGCGTCCGCTTCGGTCTGTGCGCCGTGAAGAACGTCGGCGAGGGGGCGATCCTGTCGATGCTCGACGTGCGCCGGACCTCCGGACGCGTCGACTCGCTCTATACGCTGTGCGAGCACGCCGATCTGCGGCTCGTCAACAAGCGCGTGCTCGAAAGCCTCGTCAAGGCCGGCGCCTTCGACTCGCTCGACGCTGACGGGTCGACCGCGTCGAAGCGCGCCAGGCTCTTCGCCGCGGTCGACAGGGCCATCGAAAACGGCGGTCGTCATCAGCGCGACCGCGAGCAGGGGCAGCATCAGCTGTTCGGCGGCGCCGACGACGAAGGGGCCACGACGGGGTGGCCGCTGCCCGACGTGCCCGCCTGGCCGGAAGCGCAGCAGCTCGCGTTCGAAAAGGAGTCGCTCGGGCTGTACATGAGCGGCCATCCGCTCGAACGCTTCAGCGACGAGTTGAAGACGTTCGGCGCCCAGCGCATCGGCGATCTCACCGGATCGATGGCCGACGTGTGGGTCGGCGGGATCGTCAGCGGCCTGCGCCCCTTGAAGACGAAGAAGGGGGACCGGATGTGCGTCTTCATGCTCGACGACATCGCCGGCAGCATCGAGGTCGTCGTGTTCCCCGAGGCCTTCAGCAAGCACGGCTCGCTCGTGGCGGCGGACGCGATGGTGCTGGTGCGCGGCAAGTTCGAGAAAGACGACGAGTCGGCGCGCCTCGTCGCAACGGAACTGCAGCCGATCGGGATGCTCAAGGAACGGACGACGCGGGAGATCGTGATTCACCTGCCCGGGTCCGCGCGGAATACGCTGGAAGCGCTCGCCGACCTGCTGTCGCGGCATCGAGGCGATCGCCGCGTCTACCTGGAGCTGGACGTGAAAGGGCAGGCAGGGCCCTTGCGGGTGCGGTCGGAAGCGGCGCTGCGCGTGAAGCCGTCCGAGCGGCTGGTGAACGAAGTGGAACAGTTGTGCGGCACGGGATCGGTCGTACTGCGATGACTCTGGGCTCAGGACTCAGGGCTTACGCCCGCTCATGGCTCAAGGCTCATGGCGTATGGCGGCTTACGGCAGGGCGGCTTATGGCTTCGATCCTGGCGTTGTCAGCCGTAAGAAGCCATGAGCCAACGATCCCTGAGCCGGCCTGAGCCCTGAGCCCTGAGTCCTGAGCCCTGAGCCGGCGTAAGCCTTGAGCCGTGAGCCCTGAGCCGGTGTGAGTCCTGAGACATGCCAGAACTTCTCGAGTTCGAAGAGCCCGTCGGCGTGCTGCTGAAAGAGATCGAGGCGCTCAGCATGCTGCCCAAGACGCCGGAGCGCGAGCGGTCGATCGCCTCGCTGCGCCGGCGCGCCGACGAGATCCGCGCCGAGCTCTATGCCACGCTGACGCCGTGGCAGCGCGTCCTGGTCGCGCGTCATCCGAGCCGCCCCAACACCCTCGATTACGTCGAACGCCTGTTCACGAACTTCGACGAGCTGCACGGCGATCGCCGCTTCGCCGACGACCATGCGATCGTGGCCGGCCTTGCCGAGTACAAGGGCGAGCCGGTCGCCGTCATCGGGCACCAGAAGGGGAGCGACACGAAGCAGAAGATCTTCCGGAACTTCGGCTACGCGCGGCCCGAAGGCTATCGCAAGGCGCTGCGCGTCCTGCGCTTCGCGGAGAAGTTCTCCCGGCCCGTCATCGTGTTCATCGACACGCCGGCGGCGTATCCGGGGATGGAATCCGAGGAGCGCGGCGTGGCCGAGGCGATTGCCGTCAATCTGCGCGAGATGATGCTGATCGACGTGCCGATCGTGGTGATCGTCTGCGGCGAGGGCGGAAGCGGCGGCGCGCTCGGCATCGCCATCGGCGACCGGGTGCTGATGCAGGAGTTCGCGGTCTACAGCGTCATCCCCCCGGAAGGGTGCGCGGCGATTCTCTGGCGCGACGCGAACCGGAAGGTCGAGGCCGCCGAGGCGCTGAAGATCACCGCACCCGACATGCTCGCGCTCGGCCTCGTCGACGGGATCATTCCCGAGCCGGTGGGCGGGGCGCACAACGATGTCGATCGCGCCTCGGCGCTCGTCGATCAGGCGCTCTCGCACGCAATCGCCGAACTGGCGGCAATGACGGCGCAGGAGCGTCTCGACTCGCGCTACGCCAAGTTCCGCCGCATGGGTGAGGAAGGGATCGCCTTCACCGACACGGACGGCGCCGCCTCGAGTGCGCGGCCTGCGGAGGAGCCCGATCCCGCCGGTGCGCGCCCGGGCGACCGGGCCAAGGTCCGGGGCGGCGCGGTCGAGTGATGAAGACGCTCCTGTGGCAGCACCTCCCGTGCAATGACGAGGAGTCCCGGCAGCTGGCGGCAGCACTCAACCTGCATCCGACGGTCGCACGCTTGCTGTGCCTGCGCGGCCTGGGCGACCCCGAGATGGCGCAGCGCTTCCTCGAGCCTTCGCTCGATCACCTCTACGATCCGTTTCTGCTCGCGGATCTCACCAAGGCGGTCGAGCGCATCGAGCGCGCCATCGCGCAAAAGGAGCGGATCGCCATCCACGGCGACTACGACGTCGACGGCATTACGTCGACGGTCATCCTGCGCCGCGCGCTCGAGATGCTCGGCGGGGAGGTCGTGCATTTCATCCCCGAGCGCCTGCGCGACGGCTACGGCCTGCAGGGCGCCGCGATCGAACGCCTGCACGCCGAAGGCGTCCACCTGATCATCTCGGTCGACTGCGGCATCCGCGGTACCGATGCCGCACTGCGCGCGCGCGAGCTCGGCGTCGATCTGATCATCACCGACCACCACGAACCCGACGGCGCGCTGCCGCCCGCGCTCGCGGTCATCAACCCGAAGCGCCACGACTGCGCGTATCCCGACAAGAACCTCGCCGGGGTCGGCGTGGCGCTGAAACTGGTGCAGGCGCTCTGTCAGCGTGCCGACCGGGCGAAATGGCTGCCCGCCTTCGTGAAGGTGGCGGCCATCGGCACGCTGGCCGACGTCGTGCCGCTCGTCGGTGAGAACCGCGTCATCGCCAAGCTTGGCCTCGGCTCGCTCAGCAGGGGACGCCATACGGTTGGATTGCGCGCGCTGCTCGAATGCGCGGGGCTGCACGGCAAAACCATCGACAGCTATCAGGTCTCGTTCATGCTCGCGCCGCGCGTCAACGCCGCCGGACGCATGAGCACGCCGGACATCGCGACCCGCCTGCTGCTCGCGACCGAGGAAGCGGCGCTCGACGCTGCGCGCGCGCTCGCGCAGCAGCTCAACGAGGAGAACCTCCGGCGCCAGCAGGAGGAGGCCGACCTCGTCGCGCACGCGAAGAAGGCCATCGAAACCGATCCGGCGATTGGCGCGCACAACGTGCTGGTCGTCGGCGGTGACGGCTGGCATCGCGGCGTGATCGGGATTGCCGCGTCGAAGCTCGTCGACACGTATCACCGGCCGGCCATCGTGCTGTCGATCGACGGCGACGTCGCGCACGGATCCTGCCGCAGCATTCCGGACTTCGACATGCTGGCCGCGCTCGAGCGCTGCGCCGACGTGTTCCTGCGCTTCGGCGGCCACAAGCAGGCCGCGGGCCTGACCATGGAAGCGGCGAGGGTGCCGGAGTTCCGGGCGCGGATCAACGCCTACGCGAACGCCGTGCTCGAGCCCGACCAGCTGCGTCCGCGCCTGCGCATCGACGGCGCGCTGAACCTGCGGCATATCACGCCGGCCTTCGTCGCCGGCTTGAACGGCGTCGCCCCCTTCGGCTGCGGCAACCCGCGTCCGGTGTTCCATGCCATGCCGGTGGAGATCGTCGACGGTCCGCGGCCGTTGAAGGAGCGGCACCTGAAGATGACCTTCCGGCAGGACGGCCGCAGCTTCCGCGCGATCGCGTGGCGCGCGGCAGAACGCGCCGCGTTCCTCACCGAACATCGCGCCGGCGTGAACCTCGCCTTTTCGCTCGAGCAGAACGAATACCAGGGCGATGTCTACCTCGAGCTGTCGGTCGCGGATGTGAAAAGCCTCAGCGACGTAGAATAGGCCTCAGGGCGGCAGAAGGGCTCAGGACTTACGTCTCATGGCTCATGGCGGCACAGAAGAGGGCTTAAGACTTACGGCTCATGGCTCATGTCGGCTCACGGTACATGCGGGCCTACGCGGCTTCAGCCTTGAGCCCTGAGCCCTGAGCCTTGAGCCGGCCTGAGCCCTGAGCCGTAAGCCATGCGCCGCTAAGGCCTGAGCCTTAGCCGTGGGCCGGCCTGAGCCCTGAGCCCTGAGCCCTCAGCCATTTCCGATGTGGCAACGCCGAGTGCGGCCGGCGATAGCTCTGTTTGACGTGGCCTTCGCGGCGCTCGTCGCCGTGTCGCTGCGGCGCGGCCATCGTCAGGAGCGGCCATCGGCGATGGTGGTGCGGACCGATCCGAACGCGACCGTCGAGAACCGCGGCCGCGGCATCTACGAGCAGTTCGACGCCGGCAAGAAGACCTTTTCGCTGAAGTTCGGCAAGAGCCTCACGTATCCGGACGGCCGCACCCGCCTGTCGGACGGGGTCGAAATCGAGCAGCCCGATAAAGCGGGCCGGCGCGTGCTCATCACGGCGCGCGAGGCGATGCTGCTCAATCCGCCCGACAAAGGGCTGCTGCACGCCGACGTCGAGGGCGGCGTGAAGCTCGACACGAGCGACGGCATCACGGTGAGCTCGGATCGCGCGTCGTACGACGCGAAGGAAGGCATCACCCGCGTGCCCGGGCCCGTGAAGTTCGCGCGCGGACGCATGAACGGCAGCGGCGTCGGCGCCACCTACGATCGCACGCGCGAGGTGCTGTGGATCCTCGACCAGGCGATCATCGACGTCGCACCCGACCCGAAGGGCGGCGGCGGCGCGATGCACGTCACGTCGAAGGCGGCCGGTCTCGCGCGCGAGGAGCACTACTTGAAGTTCATCGGCGCGCCGCGGTTCGAGGGGGAAGGCCGGGTCATGAGCGCCGACGAAGCGACGGCGTATCTGACGCCGGACAACGAGCGCGTCACCAAGATGGAGCTGCGCGGCAACGCACACATCACCGGTACCGGCGCGGGACCGCAGTCCATGCAGGCGCGCGACATCGACCTGGTCTACGGCGAGGACGGCCGCACGCTGCAGGCGGCGCGGCTGATCGAGGGTGCGAGCGTGCAGCTGCCGGGCGCGTCCGCCGCCAGCGGCCGTCGCGTCACCGGCAAGACCATGGACATCGCCCTTGCGCCGGACGGGCAGACCGTCACCAGCCTGACGTCGAACGAGGGCGTGGAAGTGATCCTTCCGGCGGAAGGGGAGATGCCGGCTCGCCGCATTCGATCCGCCACGCTGGTGGCGACCGGAGCCGCGGGCGCCGGCCTGCAGAACTTCGTGTTCAGCGGCAACGTGGAGTTCCACGAGTCGCGCGCCGCGCGGGGGACGCTCGCGGCAATCGAACGCACGGCCCGATCGCAGCGCCTCGACGTGCAGACGAAGCCGGGATTTGGCGACATCGATCGCGCCGAGTTCCACGGCAACGTGCATTTCACGAACGGGGCCGACACGGCGGCGGACGCGCCGCTCGCCGTCTACTCGGTCAAGGACGATCGGCTCGATCTCTCACCGTCTGCCACCGGCGATCCCGGAACCGGACCGCACGTCAGCGACGGCCGCATCAACGTCGACGCGCGCACGATCCAGATGGGGCTCACGAACCAGAAGCTGCTGGCGGAAACCAAGGTCCGCAGCCTGATGCAGAACGAGAACCGCGGCGGGGCCGCCACGGCGGCAGGCGCGGCGGGTCGCCC
>JABFWM010000158.1 GCA_013362195.1 Acidobacteriota bacterium | reverse complement strand
GCGAGCGCGACCGTCGTATTCCACCGCCACCGGGTCGGGAATACCGGCGCATCCAGAAAGGCCTGCACCAGCACGTCGCGCGTGGTGTCGGGCTGCAGGTATCGGAACACGTCGGCCAGCGGAAACGAGTGCTGCGTGCCGAGCGAGAGCAGCACCGCATCGTCCGTCGCCGCCGCCTGCAGTTCGAAGTTGAACTGGCGGCAGAAGCGCTTCCGCAGCGCGAGCCCCCAGGCCTTGTTGATGCGGCTGCCGAACGGCGCATGCAGCTCGAGCTGCATGCCGCCGGCCTCGTCGAAGAAGCGCTCGAGATCCAGCGTGTCCTGGGTCGGCACTGCGCCCAGCGCGCGGCGGCCGTCGGCCAGGTAGTCGACGATCTGCATCGCCGCGTCGGGCGCGATGCCGGACGCTCTGGCCAGCCAGTCACAGGTCGTGCCCGGTGCGGCGGCGGCGTCACCCGCCGCGCGCGACAGGTACTCGTCAATCTCGCCGCGCAGCTCGCTGACTGCGCGTGACAATTCGTCGCTGCGCGCCGGCGCCTCGCCGAGCCAGAACGGGATGGTGGGGGGCGCGCCCTTCGCGTCGGCGACGCGCACCGTCCCGGCCGTCACCTGCAGCACGCGCCACGACGCGTTCCCGAGCTGGAACACATCGCCGCCGCTGCTTTCGATGGCGAAGTCTTCGTTGAGCGTCCCGATGAAGGTGTCGTCGGGATCGAGCACGACGCGATAGTCGGCGACCTCGGGGATCGCGCCGCCCGAGGTCTGTGCGAGCAGACGCGAGCCGCGACGGCCGCGCACGCGTCCGCGCACCTCGTCGCGGTGCAGCAGCGCCGCGCGCCGCCCACGCCGCGTCGAGAAGCCGTCCGCGGCCATCGCGATGACCGCGTCGAACGTCGCGCGATCGAGATCGCGATACGGCCACGCCCGCCTCGCGAGCGCGAAGAGCTCGTCTTCGGCCGTCGAGTCCTCGCGCGCCGACGCTTCGGCGACGATCTGCTGGACCAGCACGTCGAGCGGCAGCTCGTGCTCGACGATCGCGTCGAGCTCGCCGCGGCGCACCGACCGCAGCAACGCGGCGCATTCGACGAGCTCGTCGCGCGAGAGCGGAAAGACCCGTCCCTTCGGAGTGCCCGCGATGGTGTGGCCCGATCGCCCCACGCGCTGCAGCAGCGTCGCGATTCGCCGGGGCGATGCAATCTGGCAGACGAGATCGACGTGGCCGATGTCGATGCCCAGCTCCAGCGAGGCGGTCGCGACGAGCGCCCGCAGCTGACCGGACTTCAACCGCATCTCGGCGTCCAGCCGCTTCTCTTTCGAGAGACTGCCGTGGTGCGCCGTGACCGCGTGCTCACCCAGTCGTTCGCTCAGCCGCCGCGCGAGCCGTTCCGCCATTCGCCGTGTGTTGACGAAGACGAGCGTGGTTCGATGCGCTTCGATCAGCTGCTGCAGCCGATCGTGGTACTCCTCCCAGACCTCGTGCGACATCACCGCATCGAGCGGCGAACGCGGAATCTCGATGGCCAGATCCATCGCGCGGCGGTGTCCCTCGTCGACGATGGCGCAGCGGGCGCCGCCGGCGCCGACGAGAAACCGCGCGACGGTCTCGATCGGCTTCTGCGTCGCTGACAGGCCGATGCGCAGGAGCGGCCGCTCGGCAACCGCCTGCAGCCGCTCGAGCGACAGCGCGAGATGGGCGCCGCGGCGCGTGCCGATGACGGCGTGAATCTCGTCGACGATCACGGTCCGTGCCGTGCGCAGCATGTGGCGGCTGCGTTCGGACGTGAGCAGCAGGTACAGCGACTCCGGCGTGGTGACCAGGACGTGCGGCGGCGTCCGCAGCATGGCCGCGCGTTCCGCCGTGGTCGTGTCGCCGGTGCGAACGGCGGCGGTGATGCGCGGCGGCGTCAGCCCGTCGCTGTCCGCCAGCTGCCGGATGCCGCGGCGCGGCTCGGCAAGGTTCTTGTGGATGTCGGTGCCGAGCGCCTTCAGCGGTGACACGTAGACGATGCGGACTTCGTCGGGCAGCGGGCCCCGCAGCCCTTCACAGAACAGCTCGTCGATGGCGGTCAGAAATGCGGCGAGCGTCTTCCCCGATCCGGTTGGCGCCGCAATCAGCGTGTGCTCGTGTGCGGCGATCGACGCCCACCCGCGCGTCTGCGCGGCCGTCGGCGTGCCGAGCGTGTCCGCGAACCAGCGTTGGACGATGGGGTGGAAGTGGCTGAGGGACATACCTGCGGGGAGCAGGGATCAGGATACTGCAGTTCGGAACACCGGTGTGGAGTCGCGACGCCGGTAGGGAGGGCGCGAAATAACTGTGACTGTCCCCGTTGCGACACCTCGCGCGCCCGCCCGTCCATGCCCA
>JABFWM010000353.1 GCA_013362195.1 Acidobacteriota bacterium | reverse complement strand
GGCGACAATCTCGTCGTTCATGATCTCTCCCTCGTCTGTCGTGATCGTGCAGTGGTATTCTGCCTGCGATGGCCTTCACCGTCACCAGCAATCTGATGCTGCCCGCCACCGTGACCGGGTCCTGGCCCCGTCCGCGATGGTTCGACAAGAGCATGTGGGGGCGTTCGCTCGACACCTGCATGATGGACGTGCGGTTCCGCGAAACCTTCCAGGACGCGCTGGCCGTCGTCATCAGCGACGAGGAACGCGCGGGGCTCGATATCCTGACGCACGGCGACTTTCACTGTGACGAGGATTTCGCCGGGCGCAGCTGGCACCACTATCCGCTCCAGCGCTGGACCGGCTTTGCCGGCGATCATCTGCAGTCGGAGCAGACGCGCAGTCCGTGGCTGAAATATCCGCCGGGGACGCTGCTGAACGAGATCTATACCGCCTGGCGCTGGCCCCGCGTGGTCGGCAAGATCGAACACCGCTCGCTCGATTACGCGAAGATCTGGCGGATCGCGCAGAGCAAGACGCGGAAGCCCGTGCGCTTCGGCACCTGCTGTTCTCAGGTGATGGGCCTCTTCCTCGACATCCACACCGACGCCTACAAGGACAGCCGCGAAGTGGTGTGGGACATGGCCGTCGCGATGAACGCCGAGCTGCTGGCGCTGCGCGCCGCCGGCTGCCGATGCATCCAGATCGAAGAGCCGACGCTCCACTTCATGGCGAACACCTACGGCCCGAAGGACGAAAAGGTGCAGTTCATGGTCGAGTGCTACAACCGCGAGGTGCAGGGGCTCGACGACGTCGAGATCTGGATTCACACGTGCTGGGGCAATCCCAACATGCAGCGGGTGATGGAAGACACCAGCTACAAGGCGTCGTTCGAGCTGTATCTCAACGAGATGCGCGGCGACGTGTGGACCATCGAGACGCGGGACCGCAACTTCGCCGACATCGAGCTCTTTGGCTCGATGAAGGGCGCGCTGCCGAAGAAGATCTGCATCGGCGCGGTCAGCCATCGCACGCTGCAGGCGGATCGCGCCGAGGAGGTCGCCGGCGCCATTCGCACCGCCCTGCAGCACATCGCGCCCGAACAGTTGATCGTCTCGAGCGACTGCGGGTTCGGGCGCCAGGGCTGCAATCGCGAGATTGCCTTCTACAAGGCGAGCGCCATCGCGCAGGGCTGCAACATCGTCAGGAGCGAACTCGGGCTGGAGACGCGCTATGTCCCGGCCGCCGATCCCGCGCTGCAGATCGACCTCGTGCCGAAAACCGCGATGTGCTGACCACAGGTGACACGTATGGATCCCATGTTCCTTCCCGGGGTCGAGCAGGACGCGAAGCCAGGACCGTATCGCGACCTGATCGAGGCCATGCAGCGGCAGGGCGCCGAGTATCCGCAAATCTGGCACCTGTTCGCCTACCTGCCGTCGGCAACGGCCCATCTCGCGCGGTTTACCCAGGAGATTCTTCGCGGCCCCGCGCCGCTCAGTCCGGGGATGCGCGAGCTGATCGCCGCCTACACGTCCAAGCGCAACGACTGTCCGTTTTGAGTGAAGTCCCACGCCGCAGTTGCGGCGGAGCTGCTGGGCGACGAAGCGCTCGTCGCCGGCGTGATGGCGGATGTCGAGACGTCCGCGCTCGACGACCGGCACAAGGCGTTGTTCCGGTTCCTCGACAAGGTGAATCACGATTCGCCGCGCATCGGTCCGGCCGACGTCGAAGTGCTGCACGCGGCGGGATGGGCCGACGACGGGATCTATTTCGCGATCACCGTCTGCGCGCTCTTCAATTTTTACAACCGCTGGATTGACGCGACCGGCGTGCACGCCCTGTCCGACGAAGCGCATCGTCAGGGCGCCAAGCGCAGCGCTGTCCATGGATACGCGCGCTCGTAATCGGGGCCGCGTCCGTGACGCGGCCGTCCGAGCCACTATCCGGGGAGGGTGAAATAGAACGTGCTGCCGCTGCCGGGTTCGCTCGAGGCCCAGATCCGCCCGCCGTGTGCCTCCACGATGGCTTTGCAGATATGCAGGCCGAGACCAAGCCCGCGCCGTTCGGCGCCGCGGCCCACCTGAAAGAAGCGATCGAACACGCGATCGAGGTCGGCGGCGGGGATGCCGACGCCGGTGTCGCGGACGGCAATGCGGCAGCCGTGTTCCTCGGGCTGCACGGTGAGGACGATGGTGCCGCCCGCAGGCGTGTACTGTATGGCGTTCCGCAGTAGGTTCGAGACCACCTGAATCAGGCGATCGCGATCGAAGGCGGCGGGGATCCGATGCGCGGACGTCTCCATCGTGAGCGACAGGTTCTCGGCGCGCGCCAGCGGCGTGAACGCGGCGACGCACTCGCGCACGACCGGCACCGCGTCGTCCACGGTGGGCGAGAGACGAAAACATCCCGCCTCGAACCGCGACAGATCGAGCAGGTCCGTCAGCATGCGTCCCATCAGCGAGGCGGCGCGGCCGATGTTCGAGGTCAATTCGCTGATCCGCGCGTCCTCGCGGCCGTGATCGGCCAGCAGCGTCGAGCACACGCTGATGACGCTGAGCGGCATGCGGAGATCGTGCGTGACGATCGAGAGGTACTCGTCGCGCGAGAAAATGACGTCGCGGGCCTCTCGATGTGCGCTCTGTTCGTCCTGCAGCAAGGCCAGCGCCTCGTCGACGGCGCGGTCGGTCGTATCGCGTTCTCTGGCGAGCTGGTGATCGGTGAGGGCGCGTTCGCGATCGAGCAGGGCGCGGCGCGCCTCGCGTTCGGCGTCGAGGGCATCGTCGAACGCGGCGCGTTCGTCCTGGAGCGTCTCGTCAAGGCGGGCGCGCTCGTCCCGCAGAATGCCGTCGCTCTCCTTGCGCTCGTCGGCCAGGCTTTCGGCGACCGCGCCGAGGCTCTCGGCGACGGCTGAGAGCGTGTCGGCGACCAGCGGTTCGGGCGCACCGTCAGGCTCGACGGGGCGGTCCCTCGTGTCGCGTTCGGGCGGCCGTCCAGACAACTTCGCGACCGCGTCGTCCAGGGTGTCCTGCGCGGCGTGCAGCTCGGAGACGGCCCCGGTATCGGCGATGTCCTTCAGGCGGAGCGCGGCCTGCGCGAGCCCATCGGCGGCATTGGCCAGCGTATCGGCGGCTTCGACGAGCGTGTCCGCCACCGCAGGCAACTCGCCCTCGGCGCCCGAGGGGGGAGCGAGCTCTTCGTCGGTGGCCTCACGAGCACGCTCGAGCTGGCGATCGACGGACTCCTCCAGAACCCAGTCCGCCCCCTGCCGTTCGCGCCGAAGGCTCGCGTCGGTGGCAGCGCGCTCGGGATCGACGTTCGTCTCGATCTCTCGACGGATCGCCCGCGGGTCGTGCATGATGCCCGTTCCCGGTCAGGTGCACGAGGCATGCCCGATGCAGTCGACGACACGCGTATGAGAATCGCCATCCTCACCAACGAATATCCGCCCAATGTGTATGGCGGCGCCGGCGTCCATGTGGAGTACCTGACGCGCGAGCTGGCGGCGCTGGGGCACACGGTCCGGGTGTTTGCGTTTGGCGATCAGCACGAACAGCGCGGGACCCTTCACGTCGAAGGCGTCACGCCGCCCGTTCAGCTCGAAGGGCGCGACGCGCGCCATACCAAACTCTTTGCGACGCTCCTGCAGGACCTGGAGATGAGCGCGCGGGCCGCCGACATCGACGTCGTCCACTGCCACACGTGGTACTCGCACTTCGCCGGATGTCTCGTCAAATATCTGCAGGGCGTGCCGCTCCTGTTGACCACCCATTCGCTGGAACCGCATCGGCCCTGGAAGGTGGAGCAGCTCGGGACGGCGTATCACGCGTCGACCTGGATCGAGCGGACGGCGTACCGCAACGCCGACGGCGTCGTCGCGGTGTCCGAATCGATGCGGCGGGACGTTCACGATCTCTACGACGTGCCGCACGATCGCATTCGCGTGATTCACAACGGCATCGATCTGGAGCAGTATCGGCCGACGCCGAATCCGGCGACGCTGCGCGAGTATGGCATCGACCCGGACGTTCCCTACGTGCTGTTCGTCGGGCGGATCACGCGGCAGAAGGGGATCATCCACCTGGTGAATGCGATCCGGTTCTTTCGTCCGGGCGTTCAGGTCGTGTTGTGTGCCGGCGCGCCCGACACCGCCGAGATCGGCCGCGAGATGGACGCCGCCGTCGAGCGCGCGCGCCGCGCCAGCGCGCACCCGATCGTGTGGATCAGAGAGATGCTCCCCAAGGACACCGTGATCACGCTCTACACCCACGCGGCGATCTTCGTCTGTCCGTCGGTGTACGAGCCGTTCGGCATCATCAACCTCGAGGCGATGGCGTGTGAGACGCCGGTGGTCGCGTCGGCCGTGGGCGGCATCCCCGAGGTCGTCGAGCACGGCGAGACCGGTTTGCTCGTCGTGCCGGAGACCGCGAGCGCGAGCGAAGTGGAGCCGCGTCATCCCGAGCAGTTTTCACGGGACCTGGCAAGCGCGGTGAACGTGCTGCTCGACGAACCGGACGTGCGAGGGCGGATGGCGAGCAAGGCGCGAGCCCGCGTCGAAGAGAAGTTCAGCTGGTCGAGCATCGCGCGGCAGACGGCGCGGTTCTACGAGGACGTGATTCGGAAGGCAGGGCAAATGCCCGCCTGACTAGCGGCGGGACCATCGGCGGTGCACATTGTTGCACCGCCGCCATGGTGTCGAGAACGGATCAGCTGATCGGTTGGCTGCGGGCGTGCCACTCGGCGCTGGCTCTCGCGACCACGTCGCCAAGCGTGCGGATGCTCGATACGTCGCGCGTCAGGTACTGGGTCGTGCGCACGAGCACCGCGTGAAGGTCAGTCGCGCCCGTCACGGCCTGCCGGGCCGGCAGCCCTACCATGCGCTCGCCAATCGTCGCCCCCGCGATCCCGCCGAAGCACGCGAAGTAGCACCACGCCAGCACCGCGCCCACCGTCCCGAACGCGGCCGCGGCCGATTGCCCGAACCGCGCACCGGTTGCGCCGCAGAACAGCATCGTGACGACGACGAGGAGGAACAGCAGGCCCATGATGACTCCGCCGTCCACCGCCGCTGCCGCGAGTGGTCTGCAGGCGGCGCCAAGATCCGACTGCGGCGGCGGCGCGGCCGGCGCTGGCGCCGTGCTGGCTGCCGATCGCCACGAGCGGACGCCGCGAAGCCGTGCGAGCGCATCGATGGGATCGTCGAGTGGCGGCAGCAGGGCATCGCAGTCGGCGAGTACCTGCGCGGCATCGAGTTGCAGCGCGACAGCGTAAGACCGGATGGCGGCGCGGCCGTAAATGCCTCGGGGCAACTCCGAGAACTGACCCTGTTCAATCGCCGCGAGCAGCGACTCGCGGACACCTATACGTTGGGCGATGGTGGCGCGGTCGTCCCCCATCGCCACGCGCGCGAGTCTCAGCCGTTCGTTGACGGGTGGTATCGGCATACGTGCTCCTGATCGCCTATCGACAACAGACGCGGGGACCATTACGTCAGCCGTAGGTCGGGCCGGAACGCGACCGAAGGCGGGGGCGGCGCGAACGCGTATGCTATGCACGGTATGGGAATGACTCGCCGCGCGCTGTTTCGCACGATGGCGGCGCTGCCGTGGACGCAACTGGTCCCTCGTCCGGTCAGCGGCGCCGCGGCGGTCGTCGTTCCGCCGGACACTGACGCGCGCATCCTCGACGTCGACCACACGTTCGAGGATTTCCGCTATCGCGCTCCCTACCAGTTCGGCGGCCGCTCCGTCGATCGCGTCACGATCCTGAACGTCACGTGCCGGGTGCGCACGAAGGGTGGACGCGAGGCCCGGGGCTTCGGGTCGATGACGCTCGGGAACGCCTGGGCGTTTCCCGCCGCCTCGCAGGATGCCGGCCTCGGCGCCATGAAAGCGCTCGCCGACGAGCTGCGCCGCGTGACGAAGGCCTGCGACGAGAGCGGGCATCCGATCGATCTCTTCCGCGCGCTCGAGCCCGAATACCTTCGCACCGCAACTGAGGTCTCGCGTGCGCGCGCGCTGCCGTCGTCGATCCCGAAGCTTTGCACACTGGTGGTGGCGAGCGCCTTCGACGCGGCGATCCACGATGCGTATGGAAAGGCGTTCGGGGTCAGCGTCTACGACACGTATCGCTCGACCTTCATGCGCCGCGACCTGTCGAACGACCTGGGCCCTTCGTTCGCAGGCGAGTTCCTCGATCGCTATGTGGCGGCGACGCCGCGGCCGACGATCCCGGTGTTTCATTCGGTCGGCGCCAGCGATCCGCTCGACGCGGCCGAGGTGCGCCAGCGGATCGACGACGGGCTGCCGAACACGCTGGAGGAATGGATCCCGCGCGACGGCTTGATCCGGTTCAAGATCAAATTGAACGGCGGCGATCTCGAGAAGGATTTCGATCGCGTCGTGCGCATCGACCGCATCGTCACGCGCGCGCAACAGGCGCGCGGCATCCGCGACTGGAAGTACTCGCTGGATTTCAACGAAGGGTGCCCGAACGTCGGCTATCTGCTCGAATTCCTGCGGCGCATCCGCGCGGCCACGCCGTCCGGCTTCGACCGCATCCTCTATATCGAGCAGCCGACGGCGCGCGATCTGAAGGCGGATCGCGCGAACGTGATGCACGAGGCCGCGAAGCTGCGGCCCGTGGTGATCGACGAGTCGCTCACCGATCTGGAGACGCTGCTGCTGGCGCGCGAGATGGGCTACACCGGCGTCGCCCTCAAGGCGTGCAAAGGCCAGAGTCAGGCGATGTTGATGGCGGCCGCCGCGCAGAAGTTCGGGATGTTCGTGTGCGTGCAGGATCTGACCTGCCCGGGCGCATCGCTCGTCCACTCGGCGGGCATCGCGGCGCGCGTCAACGGCAACGCGGGCATCGAGGCCAACGCGCGACAGTTCGTTCCCGCGGCGAACGCCGCGTGGGAATCCCGCTTCCCTGGATTGTTCACGATCCGCGACGGGGTGATGAAGACCGGGCAGTTGACCGGGGCGGGCCTTGGCGCGGTGCCGCCGCGCACGTCAACGGGGGGATGACGCATGTGGTCTCGACGCGACTGGATCACGACCGTGGGGCAGGCGGCGCTCGGCGCCGCGCTCGCACCCCGCGTCGATGCGCGCGCCGCCGCGGGGCCGACGTTCTGCCTGTTTTCGAAGCACGTTCCCGACGTGGCCTGGAAGGATCTGGCGGCGGTGGTCAAGGACGCCGGGTTCGACGGCGTCGATCTCACCGTCCGCGCCAAGGGACACGTCCTGCCGGAGCGCGCGGCAGCGGATCTGCCCCGCGCCGTCGAGGCCATCACGTCGCGGGGCGCGACGGTGCCGATGGTCACGACCGATCTGACGTCGGCGCAGTCGCCGCACGCGCGTCCGCTGCTCGAGACGGCCGCGCGCAGCGGCGTTCGATATTTCAAGCCGGGATACTGGCTCTACTCCGCGTCCAATGACGTGCGCGCGCAGGTCGCCGCGGCCGGTGAGGCGATCGAAGGGCTCGCGGCCCTCGCGCGCGACTGCGGCATCGAGATGGGCGTGCACAATCACGCGGGGTACATCGGCGCGGCCCTGTGGGAGATCGCGCCGGCGATGGATCGGCTCGACGCGCGGTGGGCGGGGTACTACTTCGATCCGCGGCACGCGGTCGCGGAGGGCGGCGGCGGGGCGTGGAAAGCGGCCACCAGGCTCGTGATGCCGCGATTGAAGATGGTGGCCTTGAAGGATTTCTACTGGCGCAAGACGGACAAGGGCTGGGTCATCGAAGATTGTCCGCTGGGCGACGGGCAGGTCGACTGGACGTGGTTCGGCGCCCGGCTGCGCGAGGCGCGCTTCTCCGGTCCGATCTCGATGCACCTGGAATACGAGACGGGCGGATCGACGGCAGAGGAGCGCACACGACATGCCGTCGACGCCGCGCGACGCGACCTGGCATTCGCCCGAAACGTCCTGGCCTGAGGCAACTGCGCTACCGCGGGTCGCACGCGTAGCGATGCAGCATCAATCCGAGTTCACCGAGGCTCACGCGTTCGCGCCGCGTGAAGTGGCAGGAGCCGGCCCCCGGCAGCACGTCGGGAGGATCGTAGCCGGTCAACTCCGGCGCCGACACGAACGCGACGCGGTCGATGCCGTGCGCGGCGGCGCGTGCGGCAATCGACGCGACGTCGGCGGGTGTCCATGCGAAGAGCAGCCGCCGCCCCGGCGCGAGCGTGGCTGCGATCTGCGGCACCCAGAACACGTCGCTCGCTACGACCTCGTCGGCCGTCGTCCGTTCGGCAAGGGCATGCGTGATCCGCGCGTCACGGGCCTTCGTGCGCTGCACGTACAGGACGCCGGTGGCCTGCATCAGGATCGATCCCGCGAGCACCGTACGCGCCATCCAGGCGAGTGCCGGCCGGTCGTCCGTTGGCGCGACGGCGACGGCCGCGGCGACGACCGCAAGCAGCGGCGCGGCGGCGAGCAGGAAGCGCGGGCTCCACTGCGAGCCGCCGGACGTCGGGATCACCAGCGCGGCGCCGGCGAACAGCAGCAGCGCCGCCGCGAGCAGATAGCGAGCCATCGCGTCGTCACCCGTTCCGCGCGTCCACGGCCAGTACAGAACGGCGAGCGCGAACGGCCAGGTATGCGCAACGCTCGTGAGGCGATACGCGTCGTGCGGCCGGATACCGTGTGCGAGGCGCCAGATCGGCGCGACGACGCCGACGATCAGCATCACGATCACCGCTGCATGCTCGCAGGCCAGAAGGGTGCGGTCGCGTGAGGCGCTTACGGTCGAAGCGCCGCGAGGCGCGCGCATGCGCATCGATGCGGCCGCAAGGCCCCCCGCGGCCGCGATGACGAAGAGGGCGGCCCATCGGTACGGCAGCAGGAGATCGACGACCACGTCGCGCCGCACCCGCAGATACGGCGTGGAGATCGCGACGTTCCACGCGTCCTGGGTCATGTGCATCGGGAGCGGGGCGCCGTAGATCATCAGGTTGACCGGAACCATTGCCGCGAAGATCACCGCCGCGCCCGCGCCGGCAGCGGCGCCGGTCACGACGAGGTCGCGCATTCGCTCGCGCGGCGCGCTGACGGCACGCGCGATCAGCAGCGCCGGCAGCGCCATCACGACTTCTTCCCTGAACAGCGCGCCAAGCGCCACCGCGGCGCCCGCCGCCGCGCTCCGCCGCCACTTGGGCGTGAGCCCCGGCGCGACGGAGAGTCTCTCCCCACCGGGCGCGAGCCAGACGGCCGCGGTGATCGCGCAGGCGGCAGCCGGCGCGTGTTCCCACAACTCGAGGCCGTAGACGATCACCGGCGTCGCCGCGACGGCGATCCAGCCGCTCCAGATGCCGCGCCCCTCACCGAGCCGACGGCCGAGCGCTGCGGCGGCGATGAAAATCACCAGCGTCGCGATCGCCGGCACGACATACAGACCGCGAAGCCCGGCAAGCGCCAGGAACGGGGCCGTCGTGAGCGGCAGCAGCCAGAGGAATTCCGAGACGAGCCGTCCGCGGCGGGCCTTCAGTTTCGGCTCCTGGTAGCGGTACGCGGGATCGAGATCGCGCGCGCGGACGTCGATGCCGGGATCGAGCGGGCCCTTGTCGGCGAAGGCGCGCGCCTGCAGGAACTTGGATCCCTGGTCTCCGGTGACGAAGCCGTCCGGCGGCAGCACGCGCCCCTGCAGGACGACGAAGAAGAGCGCGAGAAGGAGGATCGACGCCCGCAGCGCGCTACTCCGGCAGGCGGTAGGGGGCGCGGTAGCGGTACGTCAGGAAGCGATTCGCGTCGCTGTCGTTCGCGAACCGCTCGGCGGTGCGGTCCCATTCGAGATACCGCTTCGTCTTGTAGGCGACGTTCGCGATGAGCGTCGCCGACGTGCTGCGATGGCCGGTCTCGATGTCGCAGTTACAGGCCGCGCGGCTCTTGACGCAGTCGAGGAAGTTGCGCGCATGGAGCGCGGTGTCGGCCTTTCCGCCGCTCCGCTTCGATGCCTCGATGAGCGGCGTCGCGCCGGTGCGGTAGCCCCGCTCGTAGGCGCGATCGAGCGGGGTGCGCGCCGGGAATTCCTGTGGCGAGATCTCGTCGGGGACGACTTCGTAGCCGTCGCCGTAGAGATAGAGCGTGCCCTTGGTGCCGCGAAACTCGATTTCCACGCGGCGGTCGCGCGCCGCGGGAGCGGCCGTCGCGTTGTACTGAGAGAAGGTCACCAGCGTGCCACCCGGATAGGTCCACAGCACTTCGAGGGTGTCGGGGATCTCGCGGTTGTCGGCGATCGCGACCTTGCCGCCCATCGCCGTCACGGCGAGCGGCGCGTCCTGGCCGAGCGCCCAGTGGATCGCGTCCATGTAGTGCACGCCGAAGTTCGTCACCTGTCCGCCCGAGTAATCGTAGAACCAGCGGAATCGATAGAACGTGCGGTTCTTGTTGTACGCGCGCATTGGCGCCGGACCGAGCCACGCCTCCCAGTCGACGCCGGCGGGCGGCGGTCCATCCGGCGGTGCGCCGATGCCTTTCGGCCACTCGTTCTGCACGTGGAACGACCGTGCGACGGTGATCGGGCCGAGCGCGCCGCTGCGCACGAGATCAGCCGCCTCCTCGACGAAAGCCGCCGAGCGGCGATGAATCCCGACCTGGACGACGCGTTGGTGCCGGCGCGCGGCCGCGACCATCGCGCGTCCTTCGCTGACCACCAGCGACAGCGGCTTCTCCACGTAGACGTCCTTGCCGGCCTCGCACGCCTCGATCATCTGCAGCGCGTGCCAGTGATCCGGCGTGCAGATCGCCACCGCATCGACATCCTTCATCTCGAGCAGGCGCCGGTAATCCTTCGCGCGCGCCGGCTGCCCGCCGGCCTTGCTGGCCGCGAAGTCGACGTAGGGTTCGTAGATGTCGCTGATCGCGACGATCTGCGCGTCCTGGTGCGCCAGGAACGCATCGAGCACCTGGTCGCCGCGGTTGCCGACGCCGATGAAGCCGACGCGCACCCGATCGTTCGCGCCGAGGATGCGCGTCCCGCTCAGCGCGGTGCCGACACATGCCGCGGCCGCCGTCTGGCCGAACTTCCGCCGTGTGACGCTGGTCATCGCTGGCTCCTCGCTCCGACGTGCCGCATCAGACCATGAAGGGCGCCGCGGTTCAAGCGCGCGCGCGCTGCGGTATCCTGTCCGGCGACCGGAGATCGCACCGATGGGTCCGCATGCAGACGATACCTTCTGATCCTGCCGCCGCGGCGCGCCGCGTCAACTCGCCGGCGCAGGTCCTGTTCGCCAGCCTGATCGGCACCACCATCGAGTTCTTCGACTTCTACATTTACGCGACCGCCGCCGTCATCGTCTTTCCGCGGCTCTTCTTTCCCGCCTCCGATCCCGCCTCGGCGACCCTCGCGTCGCTGGCGACGTTTGCGATCGCGTTCGCCGCGCGTCCGATCGGGTCCGCGCTGTTCGGCCATTTCGGCGACCGCATCGGCCGGAAGACCACCCTGGTGGCCGCGCTGCTGACGATGGGCCTGTCGACGGTGATCATCGGGCTGCTGCCCACGTACCGCACGATCGGGCTCGCGGCGCCGCTGCTCCTCGCCCTCTGCCGCTTCGGCCAGGGCCTCGGCCTCGGCGGCGAGTGGGGCGGCGCGGTGCTCCTGGCGATCGAGAACGCGCCGCCGGGACGCCGCGCGTGGTACGGCATGTTCCCTCAGCTCGGCGCCCCGCTCGGGTTCTTCTGCTCCGGCACGGTGTTCGTGGTCCTCTCCAACGCGTTGACCGACGATCAGTTCTTCCGCTTCGGCTGGCGCATCCCGTTTCTCGCCAGCGCGATCCTCGTGATCGTCGGCCTCTACGTGCGCCTGACGATCACCGAAACGCCGGTCTTCCGCGACGCGCTGCACCAGCGCGCGCGCGTGCGGCTGCCGATGCTGACGGTGGTGCGGAGCCACCCGTCCGCGCTCGTCTCGGGCACGCTCGCGGCACTCGCGACGTTCGTGCTGTTCTACCTCACGACCGTGTTCGCGCTCGCGTGGGGCACCAGCGCGCTGGGCTACACCCGGCAGCAGTTCCTGATGATCCAGCTGTTCGGCATCCTGTTCTTCGCGCTGACGATCCCGTTCTCCGCGCGCCTGGCCGACCGCTACGGGCGGCGCCGCACGTTGCTCTGGGTCACGATGGCGATTGCCGCGTTCGGGTTCGTGATGGCGCCCCTGATGGAGTCGGGCACGCTCGGCGTGATGCTCGTCATGGCGGTGGGGCAGTCGTTGATGGGGCTCACCTACGGCCCGCTGGGCACGGCGCTCTCCGAGTTGTTTCCGACGGCGGTGCGCTATACCGGGAGCTCGCTGACCTTCAATCTCGCCGGCATCTTCGGCGCGTCGCTCGCGCCGTATATCGCGACGTGGCTCGCGAAGACGTACGGATTACCGTACGTCGGCTACTATCACGCGGCCGCGGCAGGCTTGACGATCGTCGGCCTGCTCGCGACGCCCGAAACGAAAGACGCGGATCTTCGAACGTGACGACGAAGGCGACGAGGGGCCCTTCCGTTCCTCCGTGGCTTCACTAGATCCCGTCCCTCCGTCCCGCTCCGACAGCGAAGGCGCGCTCGCGCGTGTCGTTCGGATCCGTCGACACCGGATGATCGCGCCAGAGCCAGCGCAGCATGTCGGGCAGCATCGCGCCGCCGTGCTTCTGGCTGTGGCGGCCGATGCCCCAGGAATAATTCAGGTCGTAGCCCTTCTCGTTGAGCGCCTGCATCAGACGCACGTTCTGCAGGAACCAGTCGCGCCGCGGATCGTAGTCCGGATTGTCGGGACGCACCCCGCGATTGTCGTTGCGCCCGTCCTGCATGTAGATGCGGAGCGGCTTCCTGTCGGCCTGCCGCACCATCTCCGGGTAGCGATCGCCGCCGCGGAGGTTGACGAAGCTGCCGATCAGGCTCAGCACCTTGCGGAATTCGTTGGGCCGTTCCCAGGCGACGGTGAACGCGGCGATCGCGCCGGAACTGGCGCCGCCGATCCCGCGTCGGCCCGGATCCCTGGCAATGGCGTACTCCTTGTCGAGCGCGGGCAGCAGTTCGTCGCAGATCACGCGCGCGTATTTGTCGTCGAGCGAGTTGTACTCCGCCGGGCGGTTCGTCGTGCGGTCGCCCCACTCCTGCGGCGTCGGCTCCGGCTGATCGGGGCGCCGCCCGGGGTTGATGAAGACGGCCAGCATCACGGGAAGCTCGCGGCGATCGATGAGATTGTCGAGGACGTTCGGCACGCGCAAATCACCGTCCATGTTCTTGAAGGCCTGGCCGTCGTTGAACACCATCAGGTCGGCCGGCACTTTCGGGTCGTACTGCGCCGGCACGTACACCCAATAGGTGTGCTGCGTCCCCGGGTACGCGTCGCTTGGCAGCGTGAACGGGCCGCGAACCTCACCCCGGGCGACGCCCTCGCGCGGCAGGGAGTCGGGTCCGAGCTGGTAATGGCCATCGGGATTCGGCGGCGGCGCTGACGCGATCGTCGGCGCCGATTGCTGCGGGGCAAATGCCCCAAGACCAACCGCGGCACTGAGGATCGCGACGAGCGACGGACAAGTGCGTCTGAGCATGACGCGTATCATAGACTCACCGCTCGCGCGCACGACAGTCCACCGAGCGCCCGTCGTCGGCGACGGACGGGGAAGGTATGAGTCGTCTCCTTCCAGCATGCCGCACGAAATTCCACTCCACTGCCTCGACTGTTTGCGCTGAGACGCGTCATTGGCTGACGAGCTCTCCGGCATATGGCTTGCTCACGTCAATATGCCCCTCGCTGCGAAGCAGCGCCTTCGGCGCTGTTCGAGGCGGCCGTACGGATTCTGGTGGCAACGGTCGCGCATCGAGGTGCCAATCTTTCGCGCAGTCTGCTTGCGGCGCTCGTCGCCGCTGCCCTGCTCACCTCTGCCTGCGGGTCTTCCTCACAAATCGACACCGTCGCGGGACCGTCGCCGGCCAAATGTGGCCTGCAGCTGACCGCCGAGGGCGCGCCGTTTCCCGCGGCCGGCGGCTCGGGTTCCCTTCGGATCGACACCGCCCGTGAATGCCGGTGGAGCGCAAAGACGGATGCCCCCTGGGTCACCATCGCGCAACCGGCGGAAGGGCAGGGCGAGGGCGCCGTGCGATTCTCGGTGGGCGCCAACGGCGAGGCCACGCCGCGGACGGGAGCGATCAGCGTCAACGATCAGCGTCTCGAGATCTCGCAGGCGGGCAAGCCGTGTGAGCTCACGGTCTCCTCGAACCACGAGTCGGTGGACGGCGCGGGCGGTGACCTCAGCGTGAACGTGCGCGCGAGTGCCGCACAGTGCGCGTGGACCGCCAGTTCGAGCGTCTCCTGGATTTCGATCGTGGCCGGACGCGAGGGACGCGGCAGCGGCGCGGTCACCTTCCACGTCGAGGCGGTCGTCGGCCCGCCGCGTACCGGCAATCTCACCATCGCCGGCCAGAACGTGCAGGTCGATCAGGGAACCGGCTGCAGCTATGCGATCGGCGTCGATACGTTCAGCGTGGAATCCGCGGGCGGCGATCGTCAGGTGCCGGTGACGACATCGGCCGGATGTCCATGGACGGCGGAGAGCCGCGTGCCGTGGATCACCGTGACGAGCGGCGCCACCGGCAGCGGACCTGGCGTCGCATCGTTCCGCGTCGCGCCGGCCGACACCGCCGCGCGCACGGGCACGCTCAGCGTCGCCGGACGCACGGTGACGGTCACGCAGTCGCCGGGGTGCACGTACGCCGTCGGCGCCGAGACGTTCAGCGTGGACGCGGCGGGCGGCGATCGTCAGGTCGCCGTGACCGCTGGCCCCGGTTGCGCGTGGACGGCGGAGAGCCGGGTGCCGTGGATCACCATCGCCAGCGGCGCGAGCGGCAGCGGCGCCGGCGCCGTCGTGTTCCGCGTCGCCGCCAGCGATGGGCCCGGACGGAGTGGAACGTTGATCGTGGCCGGGCGCACCATTACCGTGAGCCAGGCGCTCGGCTGCACGTATTCGATCGCGCCCGGAGCCGTGAACGTGAGCGCGCAGGCAGGCACCACGACCATTCAGGTGGATGCCGGGGCCGGCTGCGCGTGGACGGCTTCGAGCGCCTTGCCGTGGGCCACGATTACCGGCGGCGCGAGCGGCAGCGGCCCGGGGCAGGTGCAGATCGCGACGGCGGCGAACGATGGACCGGCACGCAGCGGAACGATCGCCATCGCCGGTCGATCGCTGTCGGTGGCGCAGGCGAGCGGCTGCACGTTCACGATTGCTCCCTCGTCGCAAGATCTCGCGGGCGACGGCGGGAACGTCGCCGCGTCGGTGACGACGGCCACGGCGTGTCCGTGGACGGTGAGCACCGCGGCCGACTGGATCACCGTTGCGACGCCGAGCGGCACGGGCCCCGGGCAGGCGTCTTTCACCGTCAAGCCGAACCTGAGCCCGCCGCGCAGCGGAACCGTCTCGATCGCCGGCCGCCCGTTCGCCGTCAACCAGGCGTCACAGTGCTCGTGGCTCCTCCTGCCGCCCTTTCACGAGTTCGGCGACGGCGGCGGCAACGGCAACGTGCTCGTGATCGTCAGCGGCGCGTGCAGCTGGACGGCGGTGAGCAACGCGAGCTGGATCCAGATCACGGCGGGATCTTCCGGCGTCGGCAACGGCCTGCTGCAATTCGTCGTGCCGCGGAACACAGGAGGGCAGCGCACCGGCACGATCACGGTGGCGGGCCAGAGCTACGTCGTTCGCCAGCAGGGAGTGACCTCGGACGTGCGATAACGGTCTGTGCCGATCCTGCTGCTCGCCGGGGTCATCGTCGGGATGATCCTGCTGTCGATTGCGATCCTGCCGATCACGCTCATCCAGCGATACCGCGTGGGAACCGCGCGGCGTCCGGCGCGCCGCTGGATCGCCACGCTGAACCTCGTCGCGCTCGCCCTCTCGACCGTCCTGTTCATGATCACCGCGCTGATGACGAGCCAGTGGGTGCCGGACGCGTTTCGCTACGCGCTGGCGGGTCTCGGGCTGGGATGTGTGCTCGGCCTGCTCGGCCTCGTCTTGACGCGGTGGGATGCGACGACCGGTGCGCTGTATTACACGCCGAATCGGTGGCTCGTGCTCGGCGTCACGTTGGTCGTGACCGGGCGTGTGCTCTACGGCTTCTGGCGAAGCTGGCAGGCCTGGCGATCGGCCTTCGAACACACGACGTGGGTGGTGCAGTCGGGCGTCGCCGGCTCACTGGCCGCGGGCGCGGTCGTGCTGGGGTATTACTTGATCTACTGGACGGGGGTGCGCCGCAGAGTACGCCGCTGGCGGCGCGTGTGAGCGGTCAGTTCATGCCCGCCACTTTCCCTTTGGCCGCGTGAGCGTCCACCGCGTCCTGCAGCCGGATCCAGAACTCGGGGACCGTCCGCGTCAGCTGTGCCAGCGCGAGCGCCAGGTCGGGCGTGACGCTGCGCGCGCCGGCCACGACTTCGAGCAGGACGTCGGCGGGCAGGCCAACGGTCTGTGCGGCCGCCTCGACGGCGATGTTCTGCGGTTTCAGGAAATGCGTCAGCAGCACCTCGCCGGGGTGCCGCGGTTTGCCGGATAGTGTAGACACGAAATTCCTGCCGGCCGGGAGGCCGCGACCGGTGTCGGCTTTCGAGCCGCGAATCGGTGAACGTACGCGATCGAACCGCTCGAATGGCGGGGACGACCAGCGTGATCGCAGTTCACGCGGTTATGCTGCCCTCTATTCCGTCCCGCGTCCCACGTCCCACCATGAGGCGCGCTCTGTCGTGAGCGGCGGCTGCAGGCCGGCACCTGTCATCCGCCTTGATGGATCACTTGCTCTCCCGCTGCGGTCGAGCTGCGGGCCACCTGTCTGCTAATGCATGTGTGTTGGTGCGGAAGAGAGGATTTGAACCTCCACGACCTTGCGGCCACAAGCTCCTGAGGCTTGCGCGTCTGCCAGTTCCGCCACTTCCGCACGAAGAAGAACGTCAGAACCCGTTGGAACTTCCAATTATATCGGAACGGCGCCCCCGCGTCGAGCAGCGAGACCGCGACACGGCAGCTCTCGGGAAGCCATGGGAAGGCGGATATCTGCCCCCGTGGGGTCACGCCATCCGTGGTGCGCTCACCGTCGACGAACTGCCGGCGCATCCGGCGCGTTCGATTGGATCAGGATCGAGTCGCGTGAGTACCGGCGATGCGGCGCATGCACTGGCTGTATGGACCGACGACGCGCGGGTGGACGAGAGGTGCGCAGAACCGGCGCATCCCGTAGGCAGGCAACGTGCAATGACGCGCGAACAGCACGGCGTATACGCCGCCCGACAGTGAACGGAGCGCCCGCATGACTCCAGGGTTGCGGCTGCGAACGGCCCGCGAGGGGCGGGGCCTCACGCTCGAGAGAGTGGCCAGGGCCACTCGCGTGAACACACGCGTTCTCGAGGCGATCGAACAGGACGACGTCCGCGCCATTCCGCCGCGGCCGTACGGGCGCGGGATCGTTCGCGCGTACGCGGCGGAAGTCGGATTGGACTCCGACGCCGCCGTCGCCGAGTTCTTCGCGCAGTTCGCCCCTGTTCCCGAGCCGGTCCGGCCTGCCCCGCCCGCAGCACCGCGCCCGGTACGGTTTCGTCCGGCCATCGACCGGCGTTGGGCCACCGTGATGATCGTGGTGATCATCGCCGTTGCGGCGGCCACGGTCGTGATCGCCGTCGGCCGGCGAGTGCTCGAACGCCGCTCGGAACCACCTGCGGTCGCCACGACCGGTGTTTCAGCGCCGACACCTGCCGCAACCGTCGGCACGGCGGCGCCATCGGCTACGCCGGCGCCTCCGCCCTCGAGCGGCGTCATCGTTGTCCTGGAGGCCACACGGCCGGCGTGGGTGGCGGCAAGCGTCGATGGCCGCCGCGCACTCTATCGCACGCTCAAGGCTGGCGAACGGGAGCAGCTCAAGGGCACGGACGCGGTCCGCGTCCGCGTTGGCGACGCGGGCGCCGTTCGCTGGCAGGTGAACGGCCGGCCGCCGCAGGCGATGGGGCGTTCCGGTGAAGTGCGAACGGCCATCGTCACCCCGTCGACGGCCGGTTCGACGAACTGAGCCGGGCGGCGACTCGCACAGGCGAGCATCCTCCGACACAAGACAGGACGCGAACGCGTGCCGCGGGCGGCCCTACCGTGCGATGATCGGGCCGCGTCCGCGCAACCGCGCGCGCGATCGCCACGCCGCGATTGCCGCACCCGACCCGAACAGCAGGAGCGACGCCGGCTCCGGGGCCGAGTCGACGATCGCCACGTTCGTGATCCGCGGATGCGACGATACGTTTCCCACGGCGGTGCCGTTCGGCAGCACGTGCCACAGCAGCACGTCCGCACTATTCAGGTTCACGTCGATGAGACCCGACGTAATCGAGAACTCGAACCGGCCGTCGAGGGAACGGTTGCGGACGCTGGAGAAATCCGCGGTCCCGGCCGGCCCGAACACGCCCAGGTCGAAGGCGGTGCCGGGGGCGAGAAAGACAGAGAGGAAGCGCAGGCCGCCGACCGACGTGTCGCCGTTCACGCTCGTGCGGTAGGTGCCGAGCAGCTCCGAACCGTTGAACAGCTGTGCGGTGAAGGTTCCGAAGGGCGCCTGCCGTGTCGCAGTGAATTCGCCCCACAGCATGTCGGGAACGCCGAAGTTCGGCGGAAAAGGCGCCGCGGTCGCGAAGTCGAAATCGACGCGCAGCACCTGCCCGGGCAGCAGCGGATCGGCGGACGCGCGCGGGGCCAGCACGGCGCCGACAGCACACGCCAGGATCACGGCACGTCCGACCTTCAGCATCGATACCTCCGCAGTCGTGTCACGGGTTGATCGCGTGCACGCTCACGCCCGCCGGGGCGTCCGGCGCGAGCGCCAGCCGGCCATCGCCGCGCCCGTGCCGAGCAGCACGAGGCTTGCGGGCTCCGGCGTTGCCGCCCCTTCGCCGAGCACGCGGAACGCGGTGTCGAAGTTCCGCCTCCCGCCGCCGGACCAGGGACCGAAGTTGTTGCGCGCCACGTCCGGCACGAGTCCGGGGAAGCGCGGCGACAGGAACCACAAGCCATCCGCCTTGCCGAGGGTCGTCGCCTCGACGAAGTAGGTGGCGCCGGCGCTGAGCAGCGGATGCGCCAGGGAATCGAACCGGAAGATGCCGCTGCCGGTCTGGCCGCTTCCGAACGTTTCGAGCAACGCCGTGGGCAGCGCGCCGTCAGACGCGAACACGTTCACCTGCAGCGAGCCTTCCGTGAACGAGAAGGGAAACTGCAGCGCGAGCTCCAGCGCCTGCAGGCTCGCGGATGTCGAGGGCGTAAACGCGAACGCGCGTGCGAAGCGGCTGTCGGGATCTCCTTCCTCGCCGGTGTCGAATCCGAAAAACGAGGCCGCGGTCTGAAACGAATGTCCGGGGCCGAAGCTGTCGAACAGGATCGCGTCCGCGGAGGCGGGCGCCGCGGTCAGCATCGCGGCGAAGGAGAAGGCCAGGACCGTTTTTGTGGCGGACATGTGCGCACCTTTCCCGAAACGCGTGCGAACCGCCGCGGCGGTTCGCCGTTCGGGAGGCCGAGTGCAGTCGATGTGCCGCGGCGTTCAGGCGCGGCGCAGCTGCCGGCGCATCGCGGATCGGAACCGTGTCGATCCGGGTGTCTGGCGTGGCAGGTTGTCGGCTGAGGGTCCCGGCAGTGGATGTCCGACGCGTCAGGCGGTGGTGCGGCAGCGGCCAAGCAGGCGGTCCAGCTCGGCGACGAGGTGCGACGGCAGACACGGCTTCAACAGGATCGCCTGCATCTTCACGTCGGCCGCGCGCGTTCGCACCTGCGGCGTCCAATGCGCGGTGAGTCCGATGACCGGCACGTTGCGGGTGCGCACGTCGGCACGGAGCGCCGCCGTCAGCTCGAAGCCGCTCATGCCGGGCAGCGTGATGTCGGTGATCACCACGTCCGGCGGGTGCCGCAGCGCCATCGGCAGCGCGTGCGCAGCGTCCTGCACGCCGGTGGGATCGAATCCGGCGCTGGCCAGGAACTCCAGATATCCGTTCAGCGTGTTCCCGTCGTCTTCGACGACGAGGATCGCAACGGCGGGGACGTGGGCCACCATAGCCATCCGGCGACCGAGCAAGCGGAGAGCCATGCGAATTCAGCCGGGAAATCGCCGGTTCCCCGGCGCATCGCCGCACGCGGCATTACAAGACAGGACGCGGATTTCATTTTTGGAAGGCCCGAACCGCCGCGAATGGCTCGAAAGAGCGTCGTAAACTAGCAGGTCACGCAGGTGCCACGGCCTCGCGCGTGTGGAGGCCGGACGGTGCGGAACAGCCGAGGCGCCGCGTGGTGCGGAGGTTTGTGTGGCTCTCAGGCGCGGCGTCTGGCTCGTGATCATCCTTCTCGTGCTGGCCGTGTTCGTATCGGCGGCCGGCCTCCTGCTGTTGTACGGCGCGGTCGGGCGCGAGCCGCAGGTGGCGCGCAACTCGACGCTGGTGTTGCGGCTCGACGGCGACTTCGCGGAAGTGGAGCCAGGCGGCGTGCTCGGGTCGTTCATCGAGTCGACGACGACCGTGCGATCGATCGTCGAGACGCTGCGCAAGGCGAAGGCCGACAGCCGCATCTCCAGCGTGATCATCAAGCCCGCGGGCGCCGCGGCGCTCTGGGGCAAGGTGCAGGAGATTCGCGACGCGATCGTCGATTTCCGCCGCTCCGGGAAACCGATCATCGCCTACATGGAATACGGCGGGGAGCAGGAGTACTACCTCGCGACGGCGTGCGACAAGGTGTTTCTGATGCCGGTGGCGTCGCTCGATCTCACCGGGATTGCGAGCTACGAGCTGTTCCTCCGCGGCATGCTCGACAAGATTGGCGCCTATCCCGACGCGCTGCACATCGGCGACTACAAGACGGCATCGAACACCTTCACCGAACACACCTTCACGCCCGCACACCGCGAGATGGCGGAGTCGCTCAACACGGATCTCTACCAGCAGCTCGTCCGCGGCATCGCGGACGGGCGCCACAAGAGCGAGGCGAACGTCAAGGCGCTGATCGACCACGGCCCGTTCCTGCCGGAAGACGCGCTGCGCGTCGGCCTGATCGACGACCTCGCATACGAGGACGAGCTCGACGACAAGGTGAAGCTGGCGGCGGGGACGCCGCGGTATGTCGAACTGAACGACTACCGCCAGGTCAGCCCCGTCTCGCTCGGCCTCGGACGAGGGCCGCGCATCGCGGTCATCTATGCCGTCGGGATCATCGCGTCCGGCAGGAGCAACTACGAGTCGCCGCAGGGGCAGGTGGTCGGCTCCGACACCATCGTCGAATACCTGCGGAAGGCGCGCGCCGACAGCTCGGTCAAAGCGATCGTGCTGCGCGTCGACAGCCCGGGCGGGTCGGCGATTGCCTCCGACGTGATCTGGCGCGAGGTGATGCTCACGAAGACCCAGAAGCCGGTCATCGCGTCGATGTCGGACGTCGCCGCCTCCGGCGGCTACTACATCGCCATGCCCGCGCACGCGATCGTCGCCGAACCCTCGACGCTCACGGGTTCGATTGGCGTGGTGATCACGAAGTTCGTGATCGACGGGACGCTGAAGAAGCTCGGGCTCAACATGGAGGGCGTGTCGCAGGGCAAGTATGCCGGCATGTATTCGCCGGTGCGGCCGTTCACGCCGGAAGAACGGGCGCGCATGGCGGAGAACATGCAGGCGACCTACGACACGTTCGTCGAGAAGGCGGCGCAGGGGCGCAACACGACCCCGGAACGCATCGACGCGATCGGCCAGGGCCGCGTGTGGACGGGCCGGCAGGCGAAACAGATCGGCCTCGTCGACGAGTTGGGCGGTCTCGAGCGGGCGCTGGCGATCGCGAAGCAGCGCGCGAAGATTCCCGTCGATTCGGAAGTGGAACTCGTCGTCTATCCGCCGCGCAAGTCGATCTACGACGTGATCCGGAGCCCGTTCGGCGCGGCGGATCAATCGGCGCGGCTCGGATCGCTGCTCGGCTTCACCAATCCGCGGATCCTGCAGGCGCTCGCGGCGCCGCTGCAGGTGTTTCGCCGCGGCGAGCCGCTCGCGTTGATGCCGAACGTGTTTGTCAGATGAAGCTGATAGCTGATAGCTGACAGCTGACAGCTGACAGCTATCTTTGCACCCGCCCCGACGCATCACCCTTGGCGAGCGCGTCCACTTCGGCGACGCTGACGCGGTTGAAGTCGCCGGGGATCGTCTGTTTGAGCGCGCTCGCCGCGACGGCGAAGCGCAGCGCCGCGTCGTGCGCGCGGCCCGTCGCCAGACCGTAGATCAGGCCGGCCGCGAAGCTGTCGCCGCCACCAATTCGATCGACGAGCCGCACCGCATAGTGCTGGCTGCGATGCAGCGTGCCGCTGCCGCCGTCCCAGAGCACGGCGCTCCAGCCGTTGTCGCTCGCCGAGAGGCTCTCGCGCAGGGTGATCGCCACCAGCGCCGGCCCGAACTCGCGCGTGACGCGCTCCGCGGCGCGGCGGTAGCCGCCGACGTCGAGCGTGCCCGACGTGACGTCCACCCCTTCGACCTCGACGCCGAGCACCGACTGCAGGTCCTCTTCGTTCGCGATCACCACGTCCACGTCGCGCATCAGCGGACCCATCGTCGCCAGCGCCTGCGCCTCGGTCCACAGCTTCCTGCGGTAATTGAGGTCGACGCTGATCCGCGCCCCGGCGCGCTTGGCGGCGGCAATCGCCGCCCTGGTGGCCGCGGCGGCCTTGTCGCCCAGCGCCGGCGTGATGCCGGTGACGTGAAACCACGCGGCGGCGTTCATCACCCGATCCCAGTCGATCGCGTCGGCGGGGATCTCGCTGATCGCCGAATGCGCGCGATCGTACAGCACCGTCGACGCGCGCTGACTGGCGCCGGTTTCGGTGAAGTAGATCCCGAGGCGGCTGCCGCCGCGCGCGATGAAGTCGGTGCGCACGCCTTCCGCGCGCAGCGCACGGACCGCGGCCTCGCCGATCGCGTTGGACGGAAACCGCGTGACGTACTGGCTCTCCAGGCCGAACTGCGCCAGGCTGACCGCGACGTTTGCTTCCCCGCCGCCGAAGGTCGCGACCAGCGCCGGCGACTGCAGCAGGCGCTCGAACCCGGGCGGGCTCAGGCGGAGCATCAGCTCGCCAAAGGTCACCACTTTCATCGCGCGCCTCGCGCCGTCGCCACGTTCGCGACAATGCGCCGCGCCTTGTCGGCGATGACCTCGAAGCGTCCGCTGTCGATGGCGGCAGTATCGACCAGGGCGGACCCGACGCCGACGGCAACCGCGCCGGCGCGAATCCAGTCGCCGGCGTTCTCGACGGTGACGCCGCCGGTCGGCATCAGGCGGACGTGCGGCAGCGGCGCGCGCACGTCCTTGATGTACTGCGGCCCCAGCGTCGTCGCGGGAAACACCTTGATGAGGTCGGCGCCCATGTCGTGCGCGTCGAGGATCTCGGTCGGCGTGAAGCAGCCGGGCGCGGCGGCGATGCCGCGATCGTGGCACGCCCGCACCACCTCGCGGCGGAACACCGGGCTGACGATGTAGCGCGCCCCGGCATCGATGACGGCGTGCGCCGTCGCCGCGTCGGTCACCGTGCCGGCGCCGAGCAGGAATCCTTCCGGCATCGTCGGCGCGAGATCGCGGATCAACTCGACCGCGTTCGGCACGGTCATCGTCACTTCGAGCGCGCGCACCCCGCCGTCGACGAGCGCGTCGACGACGGCGCGCAGCTTGGTGACGTCCCGCATGCGGATCACCGCGACGATGCCGAGCTGCTCGATCGTGCGGACGGTGGCTTCGCGGGTGTCGGTCGTAGTGGGTTGTGTCATGGCTCCCTGTCGCGGCCCTGTGCGCTGACGATCACATTCGAGGTCTTCACTCGTCGCTATCCTGTGATAATCTGCCGGGCCGGATGTGGTTATATCACTGCATCCGCTCCTGCCCGCAGCAATCCGATCCACAATAATCTGCACTCTTCATGGCGGGGGACGTCTCGTAGACGCATGGCGGCACATCTCTTCGATCTCACCGGCAAAACGGCAGCGGTCATCGGCGGCACGAGCGGCATCGGGCGCGTGCTCGCGCTGGGGCTCGCCGACGCGGGCGCCGACGTGATTGCCACGGGGCGGCGCGACGCGCTCGTCGACGAGGTGGCCGCGGAAGTCGAACGGCGCGGGCGCCGCACGCTGCGCGTCGCGACCGACGTCGGCGACGAGGCGGCGCTCGGGCGGTTTCGCGACGCCATCGTCGACGCGTTCGGCCGCGTCGATATCGTCCTGACCGCCGCTGGGATTACGCGCCGCGCACCGACGCTCGACATGCCGAGCGCGGAATGGCAGAACATCATCGACGTGAACCTGATGGGCACGTTCCGCGCGTTCAAGGCGTTCGCCCCGGCGATGATCGACCGGCGGAGCGGGCGGCTGATCGGCATCGGATCGCTCACGTCGTTCGTCGGCATGCACGAGGTCAGCGCCTATACGACGTCGAAGGCCGGCGTGGCCGGACTGACGCGCGCGCTCGCCGTCGAATGGGCGCCGTACAACGTGACGGTGAATGCGATTGCGCCCGGCGTCTTCCGGACCGACCTGAACGCGAAGCTGCTCGACGGGCCGCGCGGCCAGGAGCTGCTGCTGCGCACGCCGATGAAGCGGTTCGGCCGGCTCGACGAACTGGTCGGCGCGGCGGTGTATCTGGCGTCGGACGCCTCGACGTTCGTGACCGGGCAACTGCTTGTCGTCGACGGCGGCTTTCTCGCGAGCGGAGTGAACCAGTGAAGCCGGCGATCGTGATCAGCGCGCGCGACAACGTCGCGACGGCGCTCGACGCGCTCGAGCCGGGACGCGTCCTCGAGTTCGGCGCGGTCTCGATCACCGTCGGCGAACCGATCCCGCGCGGCCACAAGGTGGCGCTGCGCGCGATCCATGCCGGCGAGGCCATCCTGAAGTACGGCAGCGCGATCGGCACCGCGACCGCGGAGATCTCGGCGGGCAGCCACGTCCACACGCACAACGTCGCCAGCGACCGCGGACGCGGCGATCGTGGCGAGGCGGAGGGCGTCCCGGCGCCGCGGCTCGCCGAACCACCGGAGGAACGGACGTGAGCGCGCAGTTCGCCGGCTACGCGCGTCCCGATGGGCGCGTCGGCGTGAGGAACCACCTTCTCGTCGTGCCCACCGTGATCTGTTCGTCGATCGTGGCCGAACGGGTCGCGGCCGCGGTGCCAGCGGTCGGCGCAGCGTTGCCGCACCTCGCCGGCTGCGGACAGCTTGGTCCCGACATGCGGCTGACGCACGAGACCCTCGCCGCTTATTGCGCGCACCCCAACGTCGGCGCCGTGATTGTCATCGCGCTCGGGTGCGAGCAGGTGGTGGCGCAGATGCTCGCGGACTCGGCGCGCCGGGCGGGAAAGCCCGTCGAGATCGTCGCGATCCAGAGCGAAGGCGGTACCGTTCGCTCGACCGCGCGCGCGACCGAGATCGCCCGTCGCATGGCGGCCGACCTCGAACGGACCGCGCGCGTGCCGTGCGAGCTGTCGTCGCTGATTCTGTCGGTCAAGTGCGGGGGGTCGGATTACACGTCGGGCCTCGCCGCCAATCCGGCGCTCGGCCGCGTCGCCGATCGCCTGGTCGATCTGGGCGGGACGGCGGTGCTCGGCGAGGTCGCGGAGATCATGGGCGCCGAGCATCTGCTCGCGGCGCGCGCCACCTCACCGGAGACGGGCGCGAAGCTCATTCAGATCATCTCGCGCGTCGAAGCGGAGGCGCGCGCGCTCGGCCTCGACATCCGCGGCACCCAGCCCTCGCCCGGCAACATCCGCGGCGGCCTGACCACGATCGAGGAAAAGTCGCTGGGCGCGACCCACAAGGGCGGCGAGCACACGCCGCTCAGCGATGTCGTGCCGTACGCGGGGCGGATCACGCGGCGCGGGCTGACCGTGATGGACACGCCCGGCCTCGACGTCGAGTCGGTGACCGGGATGGTCGGCGGCGGCGCGCAGGTCGTCGTCTTCACGACCGGCCTCGGCACGCCGACGGGCAATCCGATCGCGCCCGTGATAAAAATCACGGGCAACGCGCGGACGGCGGTCTCGATGGCCGACAACCTCGATCTCGACGTGAGCGGCATCCTCGACGATCGCGAGTCGCTCGATGCCGCGGCCGATCGCCTGTTCGCCGAAGTGATCGAGGTCTGTTCGGGGAAGCCGACGGCCGCCGAGCGGCTCGGGCACGACGAGTTCGCGATTCATCGACGCAATCCGACGATCTGAGGACGCCCCATGGCGATGCCGATATCCACCAACCGACACGCGCCTGCCGCGGTGTCGGCCCCCGCCGGGTACTTCCGCTGGACGATCTGTGCGCTGCTCTTCCTGGCGGCGACGATCAACTACGTGGACCGCCAGGTCATCGGGCTCCTCAAACCCACGCTGCAGGGGCAGTTCGGCTGGTCCGAGATCGACTACGCCGACATCGTGTTCTCGTTCCAGCTCGCGTATGCGATTGGATTCGTGTTCGCCGGCCGCTTCATCGATCGCGTCGGCACGAAGCTGGGATTTGCCCTGGCGCTGCTCGTCTGGAGCCTCGCCGCGATTGCGCACGCCGAGGCGCCCGTCTACGGCCCGTCGGTGGCTGCCGCGCTCGGCATCTTCGGCCTCCACTACGGCGCATCGGTGGCGGGATTCATGGCGGCGCGGTTTGCCCTCGGCATCGGCGAGTCGGCAAATTTTCCCGCGTCGATCAAGACCGTGGCGGAGTGGTTCCCGAGGCGCGAGCGCGCGCTGGCGACGGGCATCTTCAACGCCGGCACCAACGTCGGCGCGCTGCTCACGCCGCTGATCGTGCCGTGGATTGCTTACCGCTACGGCTGGTATTGGGCGTTCGTCGCGACCGGCGGACTCGGACTGTTGTGGCTCGCATTGTGGATTCCCATCTTCGGGCATCCCTCGACGCATCCGCGTGTCAGCGCCGCGGAGCTGGCCTACATCCGCAGCGATCCCGCGGATCCGCCAGTGCAGATCCCCTGGCTCTCCCTGATCGCGCATCGACAGACCTGGGCGGTGGCGCTCGCCAAGTTCGGCACCGATCCGATCTGGTGGCTGTACCTGTTCTGGATTCCCGACTTCCTCCATCGGCGCTACGGGATCGACCTGCAGTCGATGGCCGCGCCGCTCGTGGTCATTTATCTCATTGCCGACGTCGGCAGCGTCGGCGGCGGCTGGCTCTCGTCGACGCTCCTGAAGCGCGGGTGGAGCACGAATGCGGCCCGCAAGACCGCGATGCTGACGTGCGCCCTTGCGGTCACGCCGATGGTGTTCGCGGCGGGCGCGCGCGCGGAATGGACGGCGGTGCTGCTCGTCGGCATTGCCGCCGCCGCGCATCAGGGCTGGTCGGCGAACGTCTATACGCTCGCGTCCGACATGTTTCCGCGCCAGGCGGTCGGCTCCGTCATCGGCTTTGCGGGGATGTCGGGAGCGGTGGGCGGCATGCTGATCGCGAAGGTGACCGGCTACATCCTGCAGGCAACGGGCAGCTACGTGCCGGTGTTCTTCATCGCCGCCTCGGCGTATCTGGTCACGCTCGCCGTCGTCCACCTGCTCGTCCCGCGCCTCGAGCCGGTGCGGCTGGAAGGTGCGTCGCGGTGATTCCGACCCTGGCCGGCGCGGGCTCGGCGACGACGGACCTGACGGCCGCGGACCTGCGCCGCATCGTGCGGGACGCCGTGCGCGTGCTGCCGCCTCGCGCCCGCGTGCTCGCCGTGATTCCCGACAAGACGCGCGACGACAACACCGACATCCTGTTTCCGATCGTGTCGCAGGAGCTCGCCGCGCTCGGCGCCAGCCGGCTCGATGCGCTCGTCGCCCAGGGCACGCACGCGCCGATGACCGATGCCGAGAAGCGTCTGAAGATTGGCGCCGGCGCCGCCGACCTTCCGCTCGTCGGCGAGCTGTACGATCACCACTGGGACCGCGCGTCCGAACTGATGACGCTCGGGACGCTGACTTCGTCCGAGGTGTCGTCGCTGAGCGGCGGCATCATGGATCGCGAGGTCCCGGTGCAGCTGAACGCGCGGCTCGCGCCCGGCAACTACGACTACGTGTTCGTGCTCGGCGCCACCGTGCCGCACGAAGTCGCGGGCTTTGCCGGCGGCGCCAAGTACTTCTTTCCCGGCGTCGCCGGTCCGGAGCTGACGCACCTCACGCACTGGCTCGGTGCGCTGGCGACGATCGAGCACGTCATCGGCCGGATCGAAACGCCCACCCGCCGGGTGATCGAAGCGGCCGCGGATCGGGTGCCCGCACCCGTCATCGCGTTCACGTCAGTGTCGACGCGCACGAACGCCGGCCTGCGGACGCACGGCCTGTTCGCCGGCGATTGCCGCGAAACGGTGCGCAGCGCCGCGGCAATCAGCAGCCAGGTCCACGTGCGCTACACCGGGCGCCGCTACCCCCGCGTCGTCGCGCTGCTCGACGAGCACTACGACGAGCTCTGGGTCGGCGGCAAGGCAAGCTACAAGCTCGGAGGGATCATCGAAGACGGCGGGGAGCTCGTCATCTATGCGCCGCACCTCACCGGCATCTCGACGACGCACGGGCGGTTGATCGAGAAGTACGGCTACGCGCCGCTCGAGCAGGTGCGGGAGATGGTCGAAGACTCCGACGAGCTGAAAGCGAACCTCGCGGTCGCGGCCCACCTGGCACACGTCAGCTACGCGGGACGCGTCACCGCCGAGGGCCGCGTCGAGCCGCGCTACCGGATCACGCTCGCGTCGGCGGTGAGCGAAGAGGTCTGCCGGCGTGTGCGGCTCGCGTTCACGCGGTGCGACGCCGTGGACATCGAAGCGGCGCGCCGGGACCCCGACACGCTGGTCGTCGAACACGCGGGCCGCGATTTATATCTGGTCGCGCCGGAGCGGTCTTCCGCCTGAAGGCGGAAGCTACCGACGCGCAACATATCCGCTAAACCCCGCGGTCCCCGCAACCGTCTAAGACCGAGATGGATACCCTCTTCGGCGCCATTCGCTATGCCTTCCGGCAATTCAATCAGTCCCGCATCTTCACGATTGCGGCCGTCCTCACGCTCGCGCTCGGGATTGGCGGCACCACGGCGATTTTCACGCTCATCGACGCGCTGATGCTGCGATCGTTGCCGGTGGCGGATCCCGGCCGCTTGTACCGCATCGGCGACGGCAACGACTGCTGCGTCGAAGGCGGACCGCAGGACCGCTGGGGGATGTACTCGTTCCCCTTGTTCGAAGTGCTCACCGCGCAGGCGCCGGAGTTCGAGCAGATTGCCGCCTTCGAAGCGGGCGGCGGCCAGATGAGCGTCCGCCGCGAACGCGTCGAGACGGCGGCGCGCCCGCTTCGATCCGAGTACGTGACCGGCAATTACTTCACCACGCTGGGCATCGGCGCGTTCGCCGGCCGCGTGCTCATCCCCGACGACGACCGGCCGGCGGCGCCGCCGGTGATCGTGCTCAGCCACCACACGTGGAGCGGCACCTACGGGGGCGATCCGTCGATCGTGAACTCGAC
>JABFWM010000141.1 GCA_013362195.1 Acidobacteriota bacterium | reverse complement strand
GCGAGCAAGGCGGAGAAGCGAGCGCTCGCTCTTCGCTCCTCGCCCGTCGCTCTTCGCCCCTCGCTCTTCGCCCTTCGCCCATCGCCGCCATGTTCCAGATGCACCCCATCGGCTTCGTTCGATCGCCTTACACCGAGACAGCGCAAATCCCGAAAGGCAAAGGCGCGGAACATCGCGCGGAAGGGGTGCTCGACGTCCTGCCCGAGTACGAGCAGGGCTTGATGGACATCGAGGGCTTCTCGCACCTCTATGTGCTCTGGGTGTTCGATCGGGCGGGCGGCGCGGAGCTGATCGCGTATCCGCCCAGCGACAACAAGCCGCATGGCGTGTTCGCGACGCGGTCGCCGCAGCGGCCCAATCCCGTCGGCCTCACCGTCGTTGAACTGCTCCGGCGCGAGGGGACGAAGCTGCACGTCCGCGGTGTCGACATGCTCGACGCGACGCCGATCCTCGACATCAAGCCGTATCTTTCGAGCGTGCCGGATGCCGACCTCCGCCGCGGGTGGCTCACCAGCCTCGAGAACGGTCCGTCACCAGCACGATGAGGTCACGCGGGCACGGCAGGTAAGGACGTTCGGGAGCCGGATCCCCGACGTCCTCCTCCGTCCGTTCTGTCACGGTGCGTTGCGCGAGGAAATGGCACCACAAGGCTGTCCGATGGCCTGCCGCATGGCACCACCGGGCAAGGCACAGGAGTACTCGACGGCGGGCGGCTAGATCAGACGATGGTGCAGGGCGAAGAGCGCGAGTTCGACGCGCGACGACGCGCCGACCTTGTCGAAGATCGCGGTGAGATGGTGCTTCACGGTGTCTTTGGAGATCCCGAACTGCTCGCCGATTTCCCGATTCGATCGGCCGGCGGCGACCGCGACGATGATTTCCCGCTCCCGCTTCGTCAGGCCGAACGGCCGGTCTTCGGGCGGCGGCGCCGCATCAGCCGGGGACGCCTGTCGAAACGCCGCGATCACGTCCATCATGGCGGTGCCGTTCACCCAGTACTCGCCGCGCATGACGACGCCGATGCTCTTGAACAGCTGTGCCGGCGTAGCGTCCTTCAGCACGATGCCGCGCGCCCCGAGCTGCAGCGCGGTGACCACTTCGGGGCGCTGGATCGCTCCGGTCACGATGATCGTGCGCACGCGGGAGCGGGCGGCGGCGAGCGCGTGCAGGGTCTCGAGTCCGCCCATGCGCGGCATCGCCAGATCGAGGAGCAGGACGTCCGGCTTCAATTCGCGCGTCAGGCGAACGGTCTCGGCGCCGTCCGCCGCGTAGCCGACCACGCGCAAGGAGGGTTCGGTCTCGAGCAGCAGGCGCAGCGCCTCTCGGAACAACCGCTCATCGTCCGCGATCACCAGCCGTATCGGCTTCGGGGCCCGGGGCATATTGGAGGTACTGGATCGGTCCTGTAGCAGCAGCCATGCCGCGTCCGCAGCGCCGGCGTGCGACGTTTTGTCGCCGTTCGCGGGACCGTGGCGGGCCGCTGGCGCGGCCGCGCAGCCTTATGTCGCCGCCGCGGACGACTCGCAGCGCCCGGGGCTCGGCCTCATCGTCCCGGCGCGAGCCTGGTTCGCCGCGGGAGAGGCGGCGTCCGAGCCGCCCGCGATCACGCTTGACGCGCCGGGCCGCCGTGTGTTACTCAATTCACAGGTTGTTATAAAAATAACATGCCCGCGGCCCGCCCCCTCCACACCGTGCTCACCAGGCGCGAGCGCCAGATCGTCGACGTCCTTTACCGCCTCGGACGCGGCACCGCGGCCGAGATCCAGGAGGCGCTGCCCGAGCGCCTGAGCAACTCGACCGTCCGCACGCAGCTGCGCGTGCTCGAATCCAAGGGCTACGTCCGGCACCAGGAAGAAGGCCTGCGCTACGTGTACATGCCGACGGTGCCCCGCCACTCGGCGCGGCGCTCCGCCCTGAAGCACCTGATCGAGACGTTCTTCGACGGGTCGAGCGCGAAGCTCGTCGCGGCGCTGCTCGGCGGCGAGTCGCGCGTCTCCGACGAGGAGCTCCAGCGCATTGCCGACCTCGTGAAGAACGCGCGGAGCGACTCGCGATGACGATGCTGCTCGATGTGACGATCCGCTCCTCCGCGGTGCTCGCCGCCGGCCTGCTGCTGCGCGCGTGCTGCCGCCATCGATCGGCCGCGGTGCGGCACGCCATTGTCGCGGGCGCCCTCTTCGCGGCCGCGGCGGTCGCTCCGCTGACGCTGGTTGTCCCGGCATGGCCGCTTCCGTTGCCGGTGCGGCTCGACGTCTCCACCGCCGTGCGCGTCGAGCCGGCGCGCGTAGAGGGGCCATCGGCCCCGGTGACGGTCGTTGCCGAACGGCCGACCCTGCGACGCGCGCCCGCGTCCGCCGCCGTCCTGCTCTGGTTGGCCGGAATGGGCAT
>JABFWM010000379.1 GCA_013362195.1 Acidobacteriota bacterium | reverse complement strand
CATCGCACCAATCGATCCGTTGCCGTCATCGTCGTCGGTCTCCTGAATGAACCTCCGCGCGAACGCGAGGCTCCGGGATCCAGAGTCGTTGTCGCGGCGTGCCGCGCGCCCCCAGCTCAAGTGCAATCCATGTTCCAGTGACATACAGTTGAGACGGTATGCCGCGCGTCATCATCATCGGCGGCGGGTTCGGCGGCCTGTATGCGGCGCGAGCGCTGCGCCGCGTGCCGGTCGACGTCACCATCGTCGATCGTCGCAATCACCACGTCTTTCAGCCGTTGCTGTATCAAGTCGCGATGGCGGCGCTCTCGCCGGGCGACATCGCGTCGCCGATTCGATGGATTCTGCGTCGCGATCGGCACGTCGAAGTGCTGCTCGGCGAAGTAGACCGCATCGATGCGGCGGCGCGCCTCGTCCATCTCACGGATGGCGCTCAGCTCAGCTACGACTTCCTCATCGTTGCGGCCGGCGCGACACACGCCTACTTCGGCCACGATGAATGGCATCGCTTCGCACCGGGACTGAAGACGCTGGAGGACGCGCTCGACATCCGGCGGCGTGTGCTGCTCGCGTTCGAACGGGCCGAGCGCGAGACCGATCCGGAAAAACGCCGGGCGTTGCTCACGTTTGCGATCGTTGGCGGGGGACCGACCGGCGTGGAACTCGCCGGGGCTCTCGCGGAAATCGCGAAGCAGTCGCTGGCCCGCAATTTCCGCCACTTCGATCCAGGTTCCGCGAAGATCGTGCTGATTGAAGGCGGCCCGTCGCTGCTGGCGACGTTTCCCGAGAAGCTCCGTCGTGCCGCGCGCCACGATCTCGAGCGGCTGGGCGTGCAGGTACGCACCGACACGGTCGTGACCGAAGTCGTGCCGGGAAGCGTGCAGGCGCGCGACTGGCAGCTGCGCGCGGAAACGATCCTGTGGGCCGCCGGCGTTGCCGCATCCCCGCTCGGGCGCACGCTCGGTGTGCCGGTGGACCGCGCGGGCCGCGTGCTCGTCAATCCGGATCTCACGATTCCCGGTCAGTCGAACGTGTTCGTGATCGGCGATCTCGCCTCGCTGAACGGAGAGGACGGCAAGCCGCTGCCCGGCGTGGCGCAGGTCGCGATCCAGATGGGGACGCACGCCGCGCACAACATCAGCCGGGCCATCGAGGGGCAGCCGCTTCGCCCGTTTCAGTACCACGACTACGGCAACATGGCGACGATCGGCCGCGCCTCGGCGGTCGCGGATCTGCACTGGGCGCAGTTCACCGGCGCGATCGGCTGGCTCGCGTGGCTGTTCATCCATCTGATCAACCTGATCGGGTTTCGCAACCGGCTGGTCGTGCTCGTCCACTGGACGTGGGCGTATTTCACGTATCAGCGCGCCATCCGGCTGATCACCGGCGAGAATACGACGGCGCCATGATCCGCCGCGCGCTCGCGCTGCTGGTGATACTGGCGGCGGTTGCGGCGGCGCTGCTGCCGTTTCCCGCGCGCTGGATCGAACGCTGGTATTCGCAGCGCGCATACGTGCGCCTCCAGCATCTGGTGACGCCGCTGTCGAACCGCGTCCCGTGGTCGTTGTTCGACGTCGTCTGCGTGGCCGTCGCCGTGACGGCAGCCGCGATTGCCGTGCGGCGGGTGCGGCGCGCCGGCTGGCTGCGCGGTACCGTTGGCGCGGCGTGGCGCCTCGCGGCGCTGGCGTCGGTGATCTATCTCGCGTTCCTCGTCATGTGGGGCATGAACTACCGGCGTGTGCGCGTGGCGGACAAGGTGGCGTTCGATCGCAGCCGCGTGAATGCGCGCGCGACGGCCGAACTGGCGATGCGCGCGGCCCTCGAACTGAACCGGCTGTACGACGCGGCCCACGCGGTTCCCGTCACCCGCGCCGACCTCGTCGCGCCTTTTCATGACGCGGAGCGCGCGCTGGGATCCGGCTGGACGATCGTCCCTGGCGAGCCGAAGCCGACGCTGCTGGCGCTCTACTTCCGGCGCGCGGCCATCTCCGGGATGACCGATCCGTTCTTCCTCGAGGTGATGATCGCGCCGGATCTGCTCGACGTCGAACACCCGTTCGTGCTGGCGCACGAATGGGGGCACCTCGCCGGGTACGCGGACGAATCCGAGGCGAACTTCATCGCCTGGCTGGCGTGCGCGCGCGGCAGCGAGCCGGCGCAGTACAGCGGCTGGCTCGCGGTGTTCGGCCACGCGGTCAGTGCGCTGCCGGCGGCATCGCGCCGGACCGTCTTCGCGGCGCTCGAAGCAGGGCCGCGCGACGATCTCGTTGCGATTGCCGCGCGCTACGAGGCGACCTCGCGCCTCGTCCGGACGGCGGCGCGGGAAACCTACGATCGTTATCTCAAGGCGAATCGCGTAACGGAGGGAATCGACAGTTACGATGCGGT
>JABFWM010000314.1 GCA_013362195.1 Acidobacteriota bacterium | reverse complement strand
GGCGACGGGCGAAGCGCGAGACAGTGGTACTTTAGACGCCGATGTCGAAGGGACGGCTCGAAGCGTTCAGCGACGGCGTGATCGCCATTCTCATCACCATCATGGTGCTCGAGCTGCGGCCGCCGCACGAGGCGACGCTGGAGGCGCTGCGGCCGCTCGCGCCGAAGTTCGCGGCCTATGCGCTCAGCTTCGTGTTCCTCGGCATCTACTGGAACAACCACCACCACATGCTGCAGGCGACGCGGCGGATCGGCGGCGCCGTGCTCTGGGCGAATCTCCACCTCCTGTTCTGGCTGTCGCTGGTCCCCTTCGTCACCGCCTGGATGGGCGAGAACCACCACGCGTCGCTGCCGACCGCCGCCTATGGCGTCGTGATGATGCTGTCGGGCATCGCCTACTACCTTCTCGAACGGACGATCATGGCGATCGAGGGAGACTCGTCGATGCTGGCCGAAGCCGTCGGCCAGGAAGCGAAGGGGATCACCTCGGTCGTGCTCTACGGCGTCGCCATCCTCTTCGCGTTCGCGTACGAACGCATCGCCGACGTGATTTACGTCATCGTCGCGCTGATGTGGCTGGTGCCCGACAAGCGCATCGAGTCCGCGGTCGGCAAGCGCGAACAGCACCACGTGTGAGGGGCGACGGGCGACGGGCGAACGGCGAGGGGCGACGGGCGGAAGATCTACCACGGAAGGACACGGATGTCAGGTGTAGGCCGGGTCTTTAGACCCGGCGCCGGGTGAGCGCGAGGAACGAAAGGGCAGCGGCGAGGGCGACGAGGCATCTCGCGGTAGTTGCGATGCGCGAGAGTTCGGATGAGCCTTTTGCTCCAGGCGTATATGGCCGTTGTCTTATCCGTGGGATCCTTGTTCCAATTCAGCGCGATCCACTCCTTGGACAACAGATCATGCCTGTCGACGAAGCACCGCAGGAGCCGTCGTTTGCGAAGTACCGTGCAAGACTTCAGCGCGCGGCGGGCCGAGGTGAGCTTCGCACTGTCCTATCGATGGTGTCCCCGTCGATAAGACTGAATGCGATGTGTGCAGCCGTGACAGGCCGTCATCCGTCCCCCGCCCTCCGTCCTCCGCCATCCTCACACGCGCGCCGCATCTCGAGCGCGTTCTCAATCGCGGCGCCGCTGGCCGTGTTGTCGAAGATGCACCACGCATTCGCGGAGGCGTGCAGCGCGTTCAGCTCGGCCGCCCATTGCGCGATGCGTTCCGGCGGGTAGCGCGACCAGTACTTCCGCGGCGAGCCGTGCAGGCGATAGTAGACCACCGCGCCGACGCCGTCTCCCTTGGGCCCCAGCCATGCGCCGGGCCGCTTCGCATCGGCAATGCGCGACGGGTCCGTCGCGACAAGGCTGACCCGGTGCGCAATCAGTGCCTTCACGGCACGTGGCTCGAACCATGTGGGATGCCGCGGCTCGCACACCACCGGACCATCGTGCCGCCCGCGCAGTAGATCGAAGAACGCACGCGCGACGCGCGCGTCGAAGGCCAGCGACGGCGGAAGCTGCACCAGCAGTGGCCCCAACTTCGATCGCAGGCCGGCGATCTGTTCGAGAAACACCTCCAGCGGCGCCCGCGCCCGTCTGAGCTCCCCCTCGTGCGTGATGGCGCGCGGCAGCTTCACCGCAAAACGAAAACCCCGCGGCGTCAGCGACGCCCACCGCGCGTACACGGACTGCGCATGCGGTCGATGAAACGAGGAGTTGATCTCCGCGCAGTCCAGCACACGCGAGTAACGCTCGAGATGAAACCCGTCGCCGGGAAATGACAACGCGGACGCGGTCGGAATGCTCCATCCGGCCGTCCCGACGCGAACACTCATCGCGCGCCCGATCTGACATGGCCTACATCAGCTCTATCCCTGTCCATCCGTATGCATCCGTGGAGGATCACGACGGCGGGTCTGAAGACCCGTCCTACCACTGGACCATCCGTGTGTATCCGTGGTGGATCATTCGTGGTGGATCGTCCATGGTGCATCAACGCAGCACGACGTAGGCCAGCCCGAGGTGAGACGCGCGCTGGTTGACGTTGGCCACATCCGTCGAAAAGAACTGCTTCGCCTCCTGCTCCAGCGCGGCCAGTTCCTTCTCCTGCTCCGCGAGCACCTGCGTCATCCCGGCGGTCGGCGCACCAGACGCTTCGACGGCCCACATCTGCAGCGGCGCGAGCCGCGAGTACAGCCGTGTGCCCCCCTTCATCGCGAGAATGTCGTAGACCACTTCCGCGGTCGGGTTGTGCAGCTTGTCTTCGAGCGCGTTCGCCTTGGCAATCACCGCATCCGACACCTTGACCAGATCGTCCACGCCGTTCTGTCCCTTGCGCGCGTCGAGCGCCAGGTTGCGCGCCTTCAACTGCTCGCGGACCGACCGCACCTGGTCGACGAGATCGGTGAGACGCGAGATGTCGTCGCGGACGCGCAGCGCGAACGTGACCTGCGCCTCGAGGTCCTGTGGCGAGGCGTCGCCGCGCGGATCCGGCAGCACGCTGAGCGGGGCGGTCAGCGTCTGTCCGCCGCTCGAGAGCCGCACGGTATAGGCGCCCGGCGCGACGCGCGGGCCTTCGTTCGGATCGCCGGTGTCGATGCGGCCGTTCCTGATCTTCCGCGCGCCCTCGTAGCGCAGGTCCCACACCGCACGCTGCACTCCCGCCCCGCGCGGCAGCGCCTCCTTCTTGAAGTCTTCGGGATCCTCGTTGTCGTCGCTGCCCATCGGCTCCGGCGGCGTGCTGCTCAAGGTGCGGATGATCCGGTTGTGCGCGTCGAGGATCTCGATCTTCAGCTCGCCCTTCTGCTCGTCCTTCAGGGCGTAATAAATCGACGCGCCGCGGGGTGGATTGGAAAATCCGCCGCGCGTTCCCCAGCTGCCCGATCCTGAGCGCCAGCGGATCGCATCGGCCGGCGCGAAGAGATGCACCTGCTCGCTGGCGATCCGATCCGAGTACTCGCGGATCGGCTGCAGGTTGTCGAGGATCCAGATCGACCGGCCGTGCGTCGCGACGACGAGGTCGTCGTCCTTGACGACCAGATCGTGCACCGCGACGGTCGGCAGATTGAGCTGCAACGGGCGCCAGGTCGCGCCGTCGTCGGTCGAGCACATGATGCCGCGTTCGGTGCCGAGATACAGCAGCCCGCGCTTCTTCGGATCCTCGCGCACCGCGTGCAGGTAGACGTTCTGCGGCAGCGAGGCGTCGAGCCGCTTCCACGTCTTGCCGAGATCGACGGTCTTGAAGAGGTACGGATGCATGTTGTCCAGGCGATGCGCGTCGACGACGACGTAGGCGGTGTTCGCCTCGAAGGGCGACGGCTCGATCATGCTGACGGTGCCCCATTCGGGGAAGCCGGACATCGCGGCGGTCACGTTCTGCCAGCGTTCGCCGTTGTCCGTCGTCACGTGGACGAGGCCGTCGTCGCTGCCGGCCCAGATCGTGCCCTCGCGCTTCGGCGATTCGGCGATCGCGAACACGGTGCCGTAGGTTTCGACGCCGGTGTTGTCGCCGGTGATCGGCCCGCCGGCCCACTTCTGCTTCGCTCTGTCGTTCCGCGTCAGGTCCGGGCTGATCACCTGCCAGCTCTGGCCGCCGTCGCGGGTCCGGAAGATCACCTGCGCGCCGTGGTAGACGACCTTCGGGTCGAACGGCGATCCGGAAATCGGCGCGGTCCACTGGAACCGGTACTTCATGTCCTCGCCGCCGTGGCCGGACGGGTTCTCGGGCCACGCGCTCACGTTGCGCGATTCACGCGTCCGGTGGTCGTAGCGGGTGATGATGCCGAGGTATTCACCGGCGTAGACGATGTTCGGGTCGGCAGGATCGGAGTAGACGTGCCCCGCTTCGCCGCCGCCGACGTCATGCCAGTCGGTGAGGTGGATCCCGTTCGTGAGGCTGTCGCTGGGGCCTTGCGCGGTGCCGAGGTCCTGCATCGCGCCGGCGACGTGGTACGGACGCCGCGTGTCCACCGACACGTGGTAGAACTGCGAAATCGGCAGCGGCGGCGCATACCAGGTGACGCCGCCGTTGCGGCTGATGTTCACGCCGCCGTCGTTCGACGCAATCATCCGCTTCGGATCCGCCGGGTCGATCCAGAGGTCGTGATGATCGCCGTGCGACAGCCCCTTCATGTATTCGAGCGTCCTGCCGCCGTCGATCGTGCGGAGCATCGGCACCTGCGGAAACCACACCTCGTTCTCGTTCGCGGGATTGACGGTCAGCGTCGTGTAGTACCAGGCGCGCTGGCGAAGCGCGTGCGACGGGTTGATCAGCTCCCAGCTTTCGCCGCCGTCGTCGGATCGGAAGAGGCCGCCCTTGTCCGCTTCGATCAGCGCATAGACGCGACGACCGTTCGACGGCGCGACGGCCACGCCGACCTTGCCCCAGTTGCCGTCCGGCAGGCCGTGTCCGGTGAGCCGCTTCCAGGTGTCGCCCGCGTCGGTCGAGATGTACAGACCGCTGCCGGGCCCGCCGCTCTGCAGATCCCAGGGCAAGCGCCGCGCCTGCCAGAGACCGGCGAAGAGCGTGCTGGGGTTGGACGGATCGAGCGCGACGTCCGAGGCGCCCGTGTCCGCATCCTTCTTTAATACCTGCTCCCACGTCCGGCCGCCGTCGCGCGTACGATACACGCCGCGCTCGGGGTTCGGCCCGAACGCGTGCCCGAGCACCGCGGCGTACGCGACCTTCGCGTCGCGCGGGTCGACGACCATCGTGCCGATCTGCCCTTCCTGATCCCAGACGTGCGACCAGGTCTTGCCGCCGTCGATCGACTTGTAGATTCCGTTGCCGGCGGCGACGTTGCCGCGGATGTTCGCTTCGCCCGAGCCGACGTAGATCACGTTCGGATCGCCCGGTGCGACGGCAATCGATCCAATCGACGAGACCGGCTGCTCGTCGAACACCGGCTTCCACGTCGTCCCGCCGTCGCTCGACATCCACACGCCGCCGGACGCGCTCGCGGCGTAGTAGAGCAGCGGGTTTCCGGGCACGCCGGTCGCGCGCGACACGCGGCCGCCGGCGGCCGGACCGATGCTGCGGTACTTGAGGGCCTGGAAGGCCTTGGGCGTCTCGGGCCGCGCCGGCTTGACGACGTCCTGTCGCGCGTGCGCGGAAGCGACGAGCGCGACAGCTGCCGCCGCCGTGAGCAGGGATCGAGTGAAGCGCATGGCGCGAGTATAACTGCGTTGGCGGCGCCGGCTTCGCGCGCGGCGTGCTTGCCGTAACATGTCTGTCGTGCGACCCGTGTCCGGGCTCGATCGCCCGATCATCCAGTGGACGTTCGTTCTCTTCGGCGCCGTGCTCATCGCGATCAGCGCGTCAACGGGGGTCGCGTTGACGCGCGCGAGGCGGGCGATCGCAACGACGCGGGCGGAAGCGGAGCAGGCGCGGATCGAGCGCGACCGCCTCGACGAAGCGCTCACGCGTGAGCGCGCGGCGCGTGAATCCTTCATGCTGCAGCTCGGACGCGAGCGTCACGCCGCCGACGCCGCGCCGCCGACGCTGACGCTGACGCCGGTCACGTCGCGTTCGGCCAGAGGTCCGGAGCTGGCGGTGCCGTCGCCGCGCGCACCGCTCGTCCAGCTGCGCCTGATGCTCCCGCCGCGGACGGCAGTCGACCGGCCGTTTTCGATCACGCTGCGGTCGTGGACGACGGGGGAGATCCTGTGGTCGCGTGGATCGATCCGTGCGAGCGAGGCCAACGCGAAGCCGGCGGTCCTCGCCACGATCGCGTCCGACGTGCTGCTGCCAGGTCCGTACGAACTGCTGTTGACGGCTGGCACTCCGGCGGCCGAGGTCGCCGGCTACGAAGTGTCGATCGTCCCGTCCTCGGACGCGCGCTGAACGCGCGCCGATGCGTCTCGCGCGTCGCGCCGTGCTGGCGCAGGCGCCGCCGCGGCGTGCCTTGCGCTTACGAATCCGTCATCGCGCGTTTCATGACGGCACACCGCTCCGCGCACACGTGTGCCGCCCGCCAGCGGCGTCGCGCCAAACGCCCGCATTTTCCGCCTGTCCCGCCGTTCGTCACCTGGTATGCGGTGTGCGAGCACTGAGGCTACCGACAGGCCTTATTGCGTTCGGAATCATGCGTTCGATGAAGGAGTGTGTGTCCATGTGTCGTTTCCTCTTTTACGTCGCTGCAGCGGTGCTCGCCGCGGCGGCCCCTGCATTCGCGCAGGGGGAGCAGGCGGGTGCCATCCGCGGCCGGCTCGCGTCGGCTGACGGGCTGTCGCTGCCCGGCGTGACCGTTTCCGTGACCTCGCCCGCGCTGCAGGGCGTGCGCGCGACGACCGCCGACGTGAACGGCGTGTACGTCGTGAACGGGCTGCCGCCCGGCGAGTACGACGCGAAGTTCGAGCTCTCCGGCTTCGCGACGGCCGTCCGCCGCGTCGCGGTGCCGCTCGGGTCGACGCTCGTGCTCGACGTGCAGATGGCGCTCGAAGGCGTGCGCGAGAACGTGGAAGTGAAGGCCGGGCCGCCCGCGCCGATTGCCACGCCGGCCGGCGCCGCGAACCTGCGGCTCGAGGATGCGCGCACGCTGCCGATCGGGCGCACGCCGTTTCTGATGGCGGAGACCTCGGCGGGGCTCACCGACAACACGCCGAACCAGAACCAGCTCTCGCTCGGCGGCGCGTTCGCGTACGACACGCTGTTCCTCGTGGACGGCGTCGACGTCAACGACAACGTCCTGGCGCAGCCCAATCCGCTGTACATCGAGGACGGCATCGAGGAGGTGCAGGTGCTCTCGTCGGGCATCGGCGCCGAGTTCGGGCGCTTCGCCGGCGGGGTCGTCAACGTCGTCACGCGGAGCGGCAGCAACGTCTTCTCCGGCGGGCTCCGCACCAATCTCTCCAACTCCGCGTGGAGCGACGAGACGCCGCGTGAAGACGCGCTCGGCCTCGCGCGCCCCTCGAAGCTGTCGCCGACCTACGAGGCCGTCGTGGGCGGCCCGATCGTTCACGATCGCGTCTGGTTCTTCGGCGGCACGAGCATCGCGCGGACCACGACGAGCGGCCTCTTCTCGCAGACGAACGTGCCCTACACCAGCTCGAACCACAACACGCGCTACGAGGCGAAGCTGACCGGCACGCTGACGCCGGGGCACACGCTGCAGGGTTCCTACATCGACAACGACACCGATCTCGTGCAGCCGGCGATTCCGGCGCAGAGCATCGACCCGCGCACGATGACGTCGCCGACGACGCCGAACCGCCTGGCGGTGGCGACGTGGCGCGGCGTGCTCGGCCGCCGCATGTTTGCGACGGCGCAGTACTCGCAGAAGACCTGGAAGCTGATGAACCAGGGGAACACGTCGAAGAACATCGTCGATTCGCCGTTCCTCACGCGCGGCGTGCTCGGCGTGCCCGGCGGCCTCCAGTACAACGCGCCGTACTTCGATTCCACCGATCCGGAGAGCCGCAACAACCGTCAGGTGACGGGGAGCCTCTCCTATCTGCTCGGCGGCCGCCGCACCGGCAGCCATGAGCTGAAGACCGGCTTCGAGTACTTCGTCTCGACGCGGCGCACCGGCAACTCGCAGACCTCGACCGGGTACGTGTTCCAGACCGACTACAAGGTCGATGCCGCGAACCATCCGGCGCTCGACGCGAACGGCCGGCTGATTCCGCGCTTCGTGCCGGGCGGCTCGCGCATGCAGACGTGGATGCCGGTGCGCGGCGCGGTCGTGGACGTGACGACCACGTCCGCGTTCGTGACCGATCACTGGACGGTGGGGCCGCGCTGGACCTTCGATCTCGGTGCGCGCCTCGAGCACGTGGCCACCGATGCGACCGACCAGGCGCAGCAGGTGAAGGCCGGCACGATCATGCCGCGGCTCGCCGCGAACTATGCGGTGACGAGCGACGGCCGCACCGTGGCGCAGGCGACCTACGGGCACTACTCGGGCACCTACAACGGCGTGCAGTTCTCGCGCAACAGCGCGGCGGGCAACCCCGATCGTCTCGTCGGCGGCTACACCGGGCCGGCGGGGGAAGGCCTCGAGTTCGCGCCCGGCTTCGATCCCGCGAACTACAGCACCATCGCGGGAAGCTTCCCGACCGTGAACGTGTTCTTCGACGGCGACCTCACGTCGCCGACCACGCGTGAGTTCACGCTCGCGCTCGGCCGCGACTTCGGCCGCAACCTGTGGGCGCGCGGCCGCTACGTTCGCCGCCAGGCCACCGACTTCGTCGAGGACGAGATCACGATCGCCGACGGTCAGACCACCGTGGTCCGCAACGGCCTGAACTTCGGGGTGTTCGACAACGCGGTCTACCGCAACAGCCGCGTGCCGAAGCGCAACTACGACGCGGTCGACTTCCAGTCGGGATGGCGGAAGAGCGATACGCTGCTGGTGTCCGGACAATGGACGGTGCAGCTGCGCAACGACGGCAACTTCGAAGGCGAGGCAGCCAACAACCCGGCGATTCCGTCGCTGATTGGCGATTATCCCGAGCTGTATGTCGCCGACCGCAGCTTCCCGATGGGGCACCTCGACGACTTCCAGCGCCACAAGGTGCGCGTCTGGGGCGTCTACGGGCTCGGGCTGCACCGCTTCGGCCGGCTCGATCTCGCGCCGATGTATCGCTACAACTCCGGCAAGACGTTCAGCTACGTCGCGGCGGCGGTGGCGCTGACGCCGCAGCAGCTCGCGAACAATCCGGGCTATGCACACGCGCCGACCTCGCAGCCGATCTTCTTCGGCGAGCGCGGCGCGGGCCAGTTCCCCGGCTACGCGCTGGTGGATTTTGCCGCGACGTGGACCGTGCCGGTCGCGCGGTCGCTGCGCCCGTGGGTCAAGGTCGAAGTGCTCAACGCGCTCGACAACCAGAAGCTGATTAGCTGGGACACGACGGTCGCCGCCGATCCGAATGGGCCGAAGGACGAGTACGGCCTGCCGCTCGCGTACGTCAAGGCGCCGACGTTCGGCCAGGCGACGCGTAACGCGGATTACCCGCGTCCGCGGCCGGGCCTCGACGGCGGCCGCACGTATTTCATGGCGGTGGGCTTCAGGTTCTAGACGGCTCACGGCTCAGGGCTCAGGGCTCACGGCTTAGGGCTCAGGGCTCACGGCTCACGGACTTGAAAGTGAAAGGGCCGGGTGCTTCGCGCATCCGGCCCTTTGTTTTTCGGGCGGGTCTGACGACCCGCCCTACCTCCATTTTGAGT
>JABFWM010000386.1 GCA_013362195.1 Acidobacteriota bacterium | reverse complement strand
GCGCGCAGGCCCGCGGGCACCGGCTCGCTGCTCGGTACCAGCTTCGACATGCTGGTCAGGAACTTCTTGACGCCGTGTTCGTCGAACTGCACCCGGGTGTACGCGTCCTCCACCGCGACGACGGATCCCAGGCCGTATGTCGGCTCGACCACCCGGGCTCCGACCTCAAAACGCTTCATGAACTGCTCCTCTCCGACCGGCGCGTACCGACCCGTCGACCACGGCTCAGGGCCGTCCCGAGCACCGTCGAAGGGCCACCCTTCCATACGGACGGGCCCGCTGCCGCAACTTACAGGCTATCAGCGCGTTACTTGCCGGGTCAAATTCACTTCTTACGACGCCGCCCCGGGCGCGGCGGATCCGGCCTCTGCCACACTCGTGCGCGCTGATGGCGGCGATCGCCTGGTTGCCTGATGTCGCTTCCCGTGCACATCATCGGCGTGTCGCTCGATCTCGGCGGCAATCGCCGCGGCGTGGACATGGGACCGTCGGCGTTCCGCATCGCCGGCCTGGGCGAGCGCCTGTCCGCGCTCGGCATCACCGTGGTCGACGAGGGCGACCTCGTCGCGCCGATTCCGGAGACCAAGACCTTTGGCGACCGGCGCAAGAAATACATCCGCGAGATCGCGCGCGTCTGCGAACGGCTGTACAAGACGTCGCTCGGCGTGCTGGAGAAAGGCGGCTTCCCGCTCGTCCTCGGCGGCGATCATTCGCTGGCGGCCGGCTCCGTCGCGGCGTCGGCCGACTTCGTGCGGCGTGAGAACAAGCCGCTCGGGCTGATCTGGGTCGACGCCCACGGGGACATGAACACGCCGATCACGTCCAGCAGCGGCAACGTCCACGGCATGCCGCTCGCGTCGCTGCTCGGGCCCGAGCCGGCCGAACTCTCGAAGATCGGCGGGTTCTCGCCCAAGGTGACGCCCGACAAGACGGTCCTCATCGGCATCCGCAACCTGGACGATCGCGAGAAAGAGGTGATGCGCGAGTCCGGCGTCACCGTCTTCACCATGAAGGACATCGATCGCGCCGGCATCGCCTCGATCGTCGAGCAGGCGCTGGCCATCGCGGGACGCGACAGCGCCGGCCTGCACGTGTCGTTCGACCTCGACGTCTGCGATCCGACCATCGCGCCCGGCGTGGGCACGCCCGTCAAGGGCGGCCTCGATTACCGCGAGGCGCACATGGTCATGGAAATGGTCGCGGATTCCGGCCTGCTGCGCGCCCTCGATCTCGTCGAGGTCAACCCGATTCTCGACGACCGGAACACCACGGCCATCCTCGGCGCGGAGCTCGCGCTCTCGGCCCTCGGCCAGAAGATCATTTGACGGCGCGGCGCGATCCCGGCGCATGATGCAGCATCCGCTTGAGCATGCCGGCCAGCAGGGACAGCGAGAACGGCTTCTGAACGAGGCGGGTATTCGGACGAAGCTCCTCGAGCCGCTCCGACTCCTGCGGCACCGCGGAAAAGATGATCACCGGGGTCGGCGGCGGGATCGACATCACCACGTCGCGTCCCGATCCCTGAGGCAATCGCAAATCGACCACCGCCGCGTCGGGGCGCCGCTCGGCGAGAATGTCGAGCGCCGCATCGGCCGTCTCGGCCACCCGCACCTCGAATCCGTGCAGACCGAGGAACTTGGCGAGCGCGTCGCGCACGCCGGCTTCGTCCTCCACGACCAGCACGAACGGACGCTCCATCCTGTCGCGCTCCTCGGTATCCGATAGCGGCCGGAACAGCCGACGGCGGCAGGCGGCGATCGGGTTGTGGTCACGGCCCGCACGCGCGGTCGCGACCGCCGGACCGTTCATCCCCGGCCATTCACGACCGCTTCTTGCCGCCGCTGCTCTTTTTCCGCGAGCGACTGCGCTTGGCCGCCGATCGGCGCTTGTTCACCGTCGCGGCGGCGATGCGCTTCGCGGTCTTGGTGCTGCGCCCGCGGCCTTTCGCCGACTTCTTGATCTTTTCGTACATCCGCGCGTTCTTCGCGCCCTTGACTCCACGCGGCGGCATGTCCACCTCCTTCGATGCGAGTGCCGTGTGCCATTGTCATCGGTCGAGCGTGCTAGGATCATTAACTCTGACGACCCGGTAGCTCAGTGGTAGAGCATGTGACTTTTAATCACAGGGCCGTGGGTTCGATCCCCACCCGGGTCACGAACCTGCGCTCTCGATTGCGCGCGTCGGCTGCCGATCGTACGGAGCGCTTCGATCGGTCGGCCAGCCGCGGCCGCGAGCGCCGGCCAGGCCGTCTGTAACGCCCGTGTATCCAGTCCTCTTTCGCATCGGCTCGCTCGACATCACGAGCTTCGGGGTGATGGTCGCGCTCGGCGCGCTGGTCGGGCTCTGGGTGTTCCGCCGCGAATTGAGCCGTGCGGGACTGCCCGATGCGGCGCTCGACGCGGCCGTCTACGGGCTCGTCGGCGGGCTGGTCGGCGCGAAGCTGCTGTACGTGTTCGAGCATCGCGCGGAGGGGCCGTTCCTGGGACTCCTGCTCGATCGCGGCGGGATGAGTTGGTTCGGCGGATTCGTCGGCGGCCTGCTGGCGGGTTACATGACGATTCGCGCCAACGGCTGGCCCCTCGTGCCGGTGCTGGCAGCCGCGACGCCTGCGCTCGCCGTCGGCCAGCTGCTGGGACGCATCGGGTGTTTTCTCGTCGGCGACGATTACGGCCATCCGACCAGTCTTCCGTGGGCGGTCGCGTTTCCGCAGGGCCTCCCGCCGACGACCGAGCGCGTGCACCCCACGCAGCTGTACGAAGCGGCGTTTTTGGCGGTCCTGGCCTGGGTGCTGATCCGCTGGCGCACCCGCGGCCTCGACGATCGGAAGGTGCTCGGCCGCTATTTCCTGATCGCCGGCTTGTTCCGTTTCGCGCTGGAGTTCCTGCGCGTCAACACGCGGGTGCTCGGCCCGTTCACGGTCGCGCACCTCTTCTCGCTGCTCGTCGTCGGGCTCGGCGCCGCGATTCTGCTGGCGCCCCGGACGCGATCGGAAACCGCCGTGCGCGCGCGCGCGTGAGAGTTACGCGACCGGCGTGAGTTCCTGGGCCGCCTGGCGGACGAAATCGCCGGAGATCACAATGCCGAACGCGATGACCCCGTCAGCCGTACGAATCGGCGCCACCTCGAAACGGCGCCGCTCCGTATCGCCGGGGATCGAGAACCAGGTGCTGCGGCCGTCGAAGGCGTCGCGGCAGCGCTGCTCGAAATCGCGGCGGACGTGGAGAGGGAAATTGTCGCTGACCGGCCGCCCTGGATGGGCGCCGCTCACGACGGTGAGACCACGATCGAAGATGATCACCGACCGATCGGCCTTCACCGAGCCGCCGAACCACACGCCGCCCGCATACAGGAGCCCGGCGATCGTCGCCACCGCCGCCACGATCCCGGCCGCCGAGAAGTGGAGGGCGGAACTCATGCCCGCGAACACGAGGGCGACGCCTGCCGCCAGCAACGCCGTGGACACGATCTGCTGCCGCTCGGTCATGGTGCGATCCGCGGCCGCCATCATACGCCGAATGCGCCTCGTTGCACCCGCGCGCGGAAGGTGTGCTATCGTGGCCGCCGTTCGGCTGGGTTCCCTGTCCCGTTAATGGCAACCTGTCCCCGCTGCAAGGGGCATCTGACCGACGGCCATCGCTGTCCGCGTCGTCGGGGTCTCATCGCTCTCGAAATCGCTGCGTGCGCGATCGGCGGCGGCTTCCTCGCGCTGCTCCTCCTGGCCGCGTTCGATCCGCACGGCCAGGTCACGGACATGGACGCGGTCAGCTTTCTCGCCGGCGCGCTGGTCGCGGTCGGCATCAATCGCGCGTTGCGGGCGTAATCCGGAGTGGATCTTGCTGGGCCCGAGCTGCCATGCCCGGCGGAGGCCGCCAGATGTCCGAATTGCAGACAGCCCCCAAGGCAATGACGGCGGCGCCGCTCTCGGTGCCGCTCGTCCTCGTCGCCGACGCCGACCACGAGTCGCGCACCCGGCGCGCGCGCGAGCTGCAGGCGCGCGGCTTCCGCGTGACGATCGCGCGGACCGCCTTCGAGACGATCGTCAAGGCGTCGTGTCACATGCCCGACCTCATCCTTGTCGACGTGTCGCTGGGCGCGACCGACGTGCGCGAGACCACGGAGCTGCTCGCGATGTGCCCGGCAACGGCGCACATTCCCATCATCCGGCTCACGCCCGGCCGGCGTATCCCGGCGCGGATCGCCGGTGCGCCGCGGCGCGCGGCGCCACGGTGCTGACGGTCTGCGGTCAGGGTTCCAGCGTTCGAAGGTTGGCGGCCTCGGCGACGTTCCGGACGAGCGCGTCGTGGTTCACCGGCTTGCCCAGATGACGGGCGAAGCCGGCCGCCAGCGCGCGGCGCTCGTCGTCGGCTGACACGTAGGCGGTCACCGCGATCACCGGCGGCGCGCCCTCGAGCGGCGCGGCGGCGCGGATCCGCTCCAGCAGGTCGTAGCCGTCCATCTCCGGCATCGCGATGTCGGCAAGCACCACGTGCGGCTGGAAGACGGGCAGCTGCGCGAGCGCGTCCATCGCCGACCCCAGCGTCAGCACCTCGGCGCCGGCGGAGTCGAGCACGAGGCGAAACAATTCACACGCGTCTGGATCGTCGTCGACGGCGAGGATGCGGACGCCGCGCAGCGCCGGCGCGCCGGGCGGCAGCGGCGGCGGCGTCATGTCGCGTGCGAATTGCGGCTGGCGGGCGGGCAGCGTGACGGTGAACCGCGTGCCGCGATTGCGCCCGGCGCTTTCCGCCATCACCGATCCGCCGTGCAGATCCACCAGATGGCGCACGATCGCCAGGCCGAGCCCGAGGCCGCTCTGCGCGCGGGTGGTGCTGCTGTCCCCCTGACGGAAGCGATCGAACACGAACGGCAGGAACGCCGGATCGATCCCGATGCCAGTGTCGCTGACGGTGATCTGCACGCCGCCCTGGCGCTGTTCGACGACCACTTCCACGCGCCCGCCGCGCGGCGTGAACTTCACCGCGTTCGACGCGAGGTTCCACACCACCTGCTGCAGGCGATCCGCGTCGCCAATCACTTCGAGCAGCACCGGCGCGATCGTCACCGACAGCTCGATCTCGCGGCCCCGCGCGGCGGGGCGAATCGCGTCGACGGCGGCGCTGATGACCGCGGCCACGTCGACGACCTTCTGCTCCATCCGGAGCTTGCCGCTGATCACCCGCGACACGTCGAGGAGGTCGTTGATCAGCACGAGCTGCGCGTGGGCGTTTCGATCGATGCTGTCGATGGCGCGGATGGCGACCGCGTTGTCGGGGAGCTGGGTGCGGAGGATTTGCGCCCACCCGAGCAGCGCATTGAGCGGCGTCCGCAGCTCGTGCGAGAGCGTGGCGAGGAAATCGTCCTTCAGCCGGTTGGCTTCCTGCGCGTCGCGGTAGAGGATCGCGCTGTCGAGGGCGAGCGCGGCGCGCGAGGCCACGTCGGCGAGGAGCGGCAGGTCTCGCGCCGTCAGCGTGCGAGTGGTCCCCAGCATGCCGACCGTGAACACGCCCAGCGTGCGGCCGCGCGCGCGCAGCGGCGCCATCGCGAACGATCGGACGTTCAACGCGCGGAGCAGGCGCTCGTGCTCCTCGTTCTGGGCGGCGGCGCGCAGCAGATCGTCGCTCACCTCCTCGCAGACGTATGGATCGCCGGAGCGGATCACGCGCGTGGCCGGACTGTCGATGCGGAGCGCCGGCGGGTAGCGCTGCAGCTCGCGAACCACGTCGGCCGTGTCGGGATCGGCCGTCGCCGCGGCGACGCGGCGGACGCTTCCTTCCTCGCGCATCACGTCCACGAAGCAGTAATCCCCGAGCATCGGGACGGAGAGCTCCGCGAGCGCGCCGAGCGTGGTGTCCTGATCGAGGCTCGAGGCGAGGACGCGGCTCGCGTCGGCGATGAACCGTTGCTCGCGCTGCAGCCGGACGCGCTCGCCGACGTCGCTGATCGCGCCGAGCGCGCCGCGCGGCTTGCCGGCGTCGTCGAAGAGCGGCAACACCTGCATCAGGATCGGGATGCGCCGGCCGTCTTCGCGGACGATCTCGCATTCGAAGTCGGCGATGGCAATGCCCTCCCGCGCCGCGCGGTGCAGCGGCAGCTCCTCGGGCGGCAGTTCGCGGCCGCCGCGCAGCACCTTGTAGGGCGTGTGGTCTCCTTGCCGCGGCGTCAGGGAGGCGCTGGATTCGATCGGCAGCCCGAAGAGACGCGCGAGCGCGCGATTGGCGCGAATGTGCCGGCACTCGGGGTCGTCGGCAATGGCGACGCCGATCGGCAACACGTCAAGCAGCGCCTCGAGTTCGTCAACGCGATGGTGCAGCGCCTGCGCGAGTTGCTGCATGAGCTCGGCGGGCGCATCGGGCTGCCACTCTTCGGGCACAGTGCGTCCTCGTTCGCGACCAGATGGAACAGTTTGTGAGGGAACCGGCTGGCGACCGGCGGGATCGATTGTAATGCACTTCCGCCCGGAATGACACGGCGGTTTCGACACACCGCAGACACCTCGTCTGTTCTGCGATGTGGCGTCGCCGTAGTCGCCGCAAGGCGAACATCGGCGCCGGCCCGCGCGAATCCTGCGTCCGAGGTTACTACTCGTTCCCGGCGCACCGACGGTTATGGCCGCGCTCGAAAGCGCAGACTGACACTCGCGTCGTCGCTGCCGTACGGGCGTGCAATCGCGTCATTGTCAAGCGCGACGTTATCCTGCGGAGGATGGCAGCAGAATTGAAGCAGGACGAGGGACACTGGGAGTTCGCGCCATAAGGTCGAGCTCTCAGTCGATCGCTGCGTGAGAGATCACAGCGTCGGCGGCGACACCCAGTTCGGCGCCGGGCCTGAGTACGATGAAGGCACGATGCCGATTGTCCATACCGATCGTCCTTCGCTGATCGACGTACTCGATCGCGTGCTCGACAAGGGCATCGTGATCGACTCGTGGATGCGCGATTCCTTCGGCGGCATCGATCTGATGACCATCACGTCGCGCGTCATGGCGGCCTCGTTCGAGACCTGCCTGGCCTACTCCGTCCCGCTGGCGCAGATGCCGATCTTCGCGACGCCCGGCGGGATCAGCGGCCCGGGCTGGACCGGGACCGCCGATCATCGTCCGCCGCATCGTCCGGCACGCAACTCCTCGCCAGCCTCCCGCCCCCGTCCGGTGACGCGACTGCGCTCTCACCGGCATTCTCGATCGGCCCGATAGCGGTCGCGCCTCCATCACGCGGGGTTGAATCCCCGTCGGTGCGGCTCCGCGTGCAGGCAAAGACCAGCCGCGGACGTGCCGCGCGTCAGCGCTTCGGATCGAACAGATCGGACCGCGGCGGGCCGCCGTTCCAGTGACGGAGGTGCATCCGGCCGTTGTGAATTTTCTGCGTGAGCGTGACGATGAGATCCATGCTCTCGGGGGTGAACTGCGACCTGTGGCACGCGAGGGAGCGTTTCGCGCGCTCCGCGTCCGCTGTGGTGTAGGGCACACGCGTCTGCAGCAGGTCGTCGAGCGTGGGCGCGAACGGCGCTGGAAACCTGAGCGCCTTCACCTCGTCAGCATCCAGGCGGCTCTTCGGCAGCCCCGCGTAATACAGCGCCTGGGTCGTCGCTCCGGCCGCGACGAGTTGGGTCAAGACCGCGCTCACGAGCCGATGATCGGGATGCCCGTAGCCGCCGTCGGGTCCCCAGGTGACGAGCGCGTCCGGCTTCAGGGTCGCGAGCGTCGCGGTGAGCTTCGCCGTGACCGCGCCGAGCACCTGCGCCGAATTCAGCCCCGCGTCGGGGAAGCCGAGCAGCACCGGCGGCTGCGCGCCGAGCGCTTCGCACGCGCACGCGGCTTCCTTCGCGCGCGCGGCGGCGAGCGGCTCCCCCGCCGGAATGTTCGCGAACGGCGTCACGCCTTTGTCGCCGTTCGTGACGATGACCAGGTGCACGCGTGTATCGCGCTCGCTCGCGTAATGCGCGAGCAGCGGGCCGGCGATCGTTTCATCGTCGGGATGCGCGAACACCGCGACCAGCGTCCGCGGCGTGCTCTGCCGGGCGCCGGCATGGAGGGCCATCACGCCGCACGCGACCCCGAGACCGACGCACATTCCCTTGCCTCTCACGCTGCCTCCTTACCGCCTTTGCGATCTAGCGGCGTCCTCCCATGACAATCATCAACGCTCCGACGATCATCACCACCGCGCCGGCGAGCCGCCGCGCGATGCTGCGTTCCTGGAAGTACCGGTAGCCAAGAAACACGCTGATCAGCGTCGACAGTTGAAAGAGCGCCAGCGAATATCCCACCTGCAGGGCGCCGAATGTCAGCAGCGTCGTCAGCTGCATGACGCCCGTCGCCGCGGCGAGACACACATACATGCGCCACCGCCGCCGGAACGTTCGCATCTCCGATCCGATCTGTCCATTCAGGACGAGCGCACCGCACACGGCGGCGACGACGACCCCCAGAACCGACCACATATAGAACACGAGGACGGGAGCCGAAGCCAGCACCGCGCGCTTCAGGAACACCGCTTCGGTCGCCGAGCAGGCAAGCGCCGCGAAGCGGAGCTGCACACCGGGCTCGCGAAAGAACCGGACGAGCGCCGTGCCCCGTGACTGCCCTTCCCCGCGCTCGACGACGATGGCGCTGCCGAGGAGGATCAGGAGCACCCCGGCGGCTCCCGTGGCGGAGGGCACTTCGCCGATCAGGAACACGCCGAGCACCAGGCTCAGGACCGCCTTGTAGGCGTTGATCGATCCGAGCACGGAGAGGTCGCCGGCGCGCAGCGCATAGACGAGCAGCACATTGCCCACTACCGCGAGACTTGCGCTCACGGCCATATTCAGCCAGAACGCTCGCGTGAGCGACGTCATGCCCGCGTGCCACGCGAACGGCGCCACGACCGCCGTCAGCAGCGCGTGAGTGGCGGCAATGATGAACACGGGATGCGCGGGTGCGGCGGTCAGCCGCTTCTGGAAGGCGTTCGAGATCGGGTTGGCGACGATGCGGGCAGCAACGGCGAGCGGTATGAGCACGGGCCTCTAACGCATAGCACGTACGCAAGGCACCGGCCCAGATCCAATCAGCGTTGCAGAATCGGTCTGCGACGTGCCGTCAGGCCTGCCAACGGGACGTTCGTCGCGGCGCCCACTTCGACAGCGCGGGAGGTCTGCTGGCGTGGAGGGTGCCGCGTCCTCGTCGGTTTTCGAGCGCACGTGCTAT
>JABFWM010000422.1 GCA_013362195.1 Acidobacteriota bacterium | reverse complement strand
ACACCTACAACTCGAAGAGCGGCGGCCGGGCTTTCTTGTAGACGAAGCGTTCGAGCGCCTCGAGCATCGCGATCATCCGTCGGTTGCGCAGCGCCCCGAGGTTCACCGCGATGTCCGGATAAATCTCCTGAACGTTGTAGACATAGCGTCCGCCCCGCAGCAGACCGATGATCCACGCGCTCACCCCGATGGTCAGCGGCGGCGACGGTGTGACGATGACGTCCGGCCGATCGACGGCAATCAGCGCCGCGAGCGTGCTGACCGCGTGAAAGCCGATCCATGCCGCCAGCCGTGCGACGACGCTCGAGGACTTCGCGGGCATGGCCACGTGCAGCACCGGAACGCCGTGATAGTCGCTCCGCTGCAGCAGCGATCCCCAGCAGCGCCGGCGCGGCTGCCGCTGCTCCGCGGCCGCGTCGCGATTGTAGTGAGGCGTGGTCGTGACGACGGTCACGCTGTGACCGCGGGCGCTGAGCTCGGCGGCGAGGTCGCCCATGATTTCCGCCGTCGACACGCCGTCGGGCGGAAACACGAGACTGAGGATCAGGACGCGCGGCAACGCCGGATCGAATCAGTCGCGCAGGCGCTGCCGCCATTCGACTTCGGCGGCGTCCGCCGGCCGGAACCCGGTGACGATCCGGACGACGGTTTCGGCGACCAGCGGCGCCAGATATTCGGCGGGCGGCTGCCAGCCGGTGGGCTGGCTCGTGACCAGGCGGACGTGGCGCACGATGTCGGCGGGATCCGATCCCGACAGGAGATTCGAGCCGCAGTCGATCGTCTCCGGCCGTTCGGTGACTTCGCGAATCGTGACGTTGGGGACGCCGAAGATGCAGGCCTCCTCCTGCACCGTGCCGCTGTCGGACAGAATGCAGAAGGCCGCCCGCTCGAGGCGGATGAAGTCGAGGAAACCGAGCGGCTCCACGAAGCGCAGCCCGTCGCGCTCGATGTCGACGTTGAATTTCGACACCTTCGCGCGCGTGCGTGGGTGAAACGAGCAGATCACCGGAAAGCCGAACTCGCGATGGAGGCGCGCCAGCGCGCCGACCAGATCGCGCAGCTTGTCCTCGCGATCCACGTTCTCCGCCCGATGCATCGTCACCAGAAAGAAGCGGCGCGGCTCGAGGCCGAGGCCTTCGAGGCAGCGGCTGGCGGCGATCCCCGGCTCGTGGTGGGTGATGACCTGGTGGATGGGATTGCCGATGACGAAGGCGCGATTGGCGTCGATGCCTTCCTTCAGCAGGTTCTCGAGGCTGCGCCGCGTATAGGGCAGCAGGACGGTGCTGCAGTGATCGATGATCCGGCGATTCACCTCTTCGGGAACGCGATCGTCATAGCAGCGGTTTCCCGCTTCCATGTGGTACACGGGGATCCCGAGCCGGCGCGCGACGATGGCCGTCAGGCCGCTGTTGGTGTCCCCCAGAATCAGCAGCCGATCGGGACGTTCGCGCAGCAGGATCGGTTCGATGCCCGCCAGAATTTCGCCGGCCTGACGGCCGAAGCCGGCGCCGCGTACGTTCATGAAGTGGTCTGGCGCCCGGACCTCCAGCTCGCGGAAGAACAACTCGTTCAACCGTTCGTCGTAGTTCTGGCCGGTGTGGACGAGCACGTGCTCGGCGTGCCGATCGAGCAGCGGAATGATCCGGCTGAGGCGGATGATCTCGGGACGCGTCCCGAGCACGGTCAGTACCTTCATGCGCGTGTGCCGGCGACGCGATCGCGGCGCCGCCAGCCATCGAGCTCGCGCCGCACCAGATCCAGCTTCAACAGCATCGCCGCCATCTCCTCGACGTTCAACCGCCGCGTGTTGTGCGAGTGATAGTCCTCTTCGTGCGAGAGGGTCTCTTCGCCCTGCGCGAAATAGACGTTGTAGTTGAGATCGCGGTTGTCGGCGGGCACGCGGAAGTAGCTGCCCATGTCCTGCGCCTTCACCTTCTCCTCGCGCGTGAGCAGCGTTTCGAACTTCTTCTCGCCGTGCCTCGTGCCGATGACCCGGATCGGGTTGGGCGCCTCGAAGAGCGTCTTCACGGCGAGCGCGAGCGTCTCGATCGTCGCCGCCGGGGCTTTCTGAACGAAGATGTCGCCCGGCTCGCCATGCTGATAGGCGAACAGCACCAGGTCGACCGCATCGTCAATCGACATCATGAAGCGCGTCATGTGAGGGTCGGTGACGGTCAACGGCTGGCCGGCCTTGACCTGCTCGATGAAGAGGGGAATCACCGAGCCGCGGGACGCCATGACGTTGCCGTAGCGGGTGCCGCAGAGGATGGTGCTGCCGGGCCGCCCGAGCCGCGCCTTCGCGACCATCAGCTTCTCCATCATGGCTTTGGAGATCCCCATGGCGTTGATCGGGTAGACCGACTTGTCGGTGGACAGGACGATCACCCGCTCGACGCCG
>JABFWM010000008.1 GCA_013362195.1 Acidobacteriota bacterium | reverse complement strand
TGTCGGCGAGCCGCGCCCGCAGCGCGGTCTTGCGTGCTTCGAGCGGCTCGCCGACGAGCCGCCGCCCGTCCAGGTGCAGCGCATCGAACACGAAGTACACCAGCCCGCCACGTGGACCGCCGCCGCTGAACGCGTTCTGGAGCGCCTGAAAGCTGGTGCGCCCGTCCGGCCCCAGCATGCAGACCTCGCCGTCGAGCAGGGCAGAATCGATCCCGAGATCGCGGGCGCCGCCCACGACCTCCGGAAACGCGGCGGTCCAGTCCTTTCCGGTACGGCTGATGAGCGTGATCGTCCGCCCCTCGATTCGGCAGCCGATGCGGTAGCCGTCGTACTTGAGTTCGTGCAGCGAGGCAGACCCCGACGGCGGCGCCTTGACGAGCTGCGCGAGCTGCGGACGATACGCCGGAATCGGATCTATGCGCGTCCGCGCCGCTTTGCGTGCGACCATCGCCGACTTACGAAGCGGAACCGCGCATCGGCCGCGAAGCGCGGCTTTTGAGGTCGGCTCGAATCCTGCTTCGGGTAATCAGTGAGACGCATATGGAAGAGGAGGCACTGTGAGGAGAACGATGGGAGTGCTGCTCGCGGCGGCGATCGCGGTCGCCGGCGGCGCGTGCAGCAAGGGCAAGAAGGAAATGGCCTCCGAGACGCAGGTGTCGGGGGACGTGCGAACGCCCGATGCGCCGATGACCGTCGCGGGTTGTCTGCGCGCGGGTGAGGCATCCGACACGTTCGTGCTGACCCAGGATGCGGCCACGACCGGCACGACCGCCACCGCGAACTATCAGCTCGTGGGCGTCGACGGCGTGAACCTCCGCGACCACATCGGCGAACGGGTGCAGGTGAGCGGGGTCCTTGCGTCGCAGCAGGAAGTCGCGAGCCGCTCGACGCCGTCGCAGCAGGACAAGGCCACCGGCACGGCCGGCACGCCGACGGTGCAGACGCAGACCCGCGTGGACATGCGCACGCTTCGCGTGAACTCGCTGAACCCGCAGGGCGCGAAGTGCGAGACCAGGTAGTCCCCGGCCGCTGACGCCTGATCCGGATTCGCCGGTCGCGAGCCGGTCGATCTGTGACGGGGGCCTGGCGACGTCGGACGTCAGGATTCGCTCGTCTCCCGTACTTCGAAGCGCTCCTCGGAGCGCTCGTCCCAGACGTCGGAGTCGGCGATCGCGCGGATCGGCGGCAGGTTGCGCGTGTGGCGAATCAATTCGACACGTGGATCGTAGAAGCCCCACTCACGCACGTCGATCGCAAAGCTGAAACGCGAGATCAGCGTCCCGCGCGTGACGTCCGCCTCTTCGTCGCCCCGTACGACTTCGGCGCGCGCCTGCTCGATCAGCTGTTCCTTCACCCACACGGGCACGTGCGTCCGGTAGCCGGGATACACGTAGCTGAACGTCTGGAGCTGCGCGAGGAGCAGCGGCCAGTGCGGGCCCACGCGCCCGACGAGGCGTTCCCAGTCGAGAATGTCGCCGACGCAGAGAATCAGGTGCAGGATGTCGGCGACGTCGTGGCGGTGCCGTTCGCCGATGAACAGGCGGTGCCAGATGAGTTCCTCGGCCGGCGCGATGCGGACCGGCTGCGCCGCGAGCACGCCCGGGCGGCTGTGCATCAGCCATTGGTCGTCGATCACCGCCACGCCGTTGCCCATCCCGTAAATCAAATCCACGAACCGCTCGCCGGACACCGCCTTCGCGAGCCAGTGCAGATCTTCGAGCCGCATCGTGAAGCCCGCGCCGCGCAGCGCCCGCGCCGCCGGAATCACCGCCGTCGGCTCGACGAACAGATCCAGGTCCTTCGTCTGCCTGTAGATGCCCGTATGTTCGTAAATCGCATAGGCGCCGGCGACGACGTATGGAACCTCCGCCTCGTTGAGGGCCTGCAGCGCGCGCCGATACACCTCGCGCTCTTCGTCAGGGATCCAGAAATCCCCGTGCGTGAGTGATTTTCGCTCTTCCGGCGACAGCCGCCGGGGGCGGCGTCCTCGAATGGTGGACAAGCCGTTGCTCTCCAGAGAAAGGTCAGCAACACGCGCGCCAATGTCCGGACATTACTCCGATCGACAGGCGCCCGCGTCGCGCTGTGGGATGCGAAGCCGTCAGCGAGCTTACCGCCCTCGGACGGTTCGAAACGTGATCGAGTAGCGGAGGGCGTCCACGTCAGGAATGCTGTGCTGCCATTCGCTCCGCGCGGGCCCCGCGAGCGCATAACCGGAACGCGGCTCGAGCGTGATCGCCGCACGTTCGCTACCGCGTCCCGGGCCGCGCCGGAACCGGAGCCGGCACGGCGACAGCAAGGATATGCCGACTACAATGCCGAAGCCGGGTGCGTCGCGGTGCCAGCCAATCGCGGCACCTGGCGGATATTCAGTCACTAACGCCTCCGACAGGGCTTCCGTTGCGACGCCGGCGAGCGCCGCGGCGCGATCGCGCGGCATGAGCAGGAACGGCGGGAGGTCCGGTCCAGGAGTGAGGCCGGCTCGATCGAAGCCATATTTCCAGCCGAATTGAATGACGCGGCGTCGCGCCACGACACCGTACATTTCGACGGCGTGGAATTCCAGCCCGCCGATCTCCGCCAGCAGCGCGCGTGCTTCGTCGACGGTCAGCAGGTCGCGCTCGTAGCGGAAGCCTTCGGGGAGCGCTTGGGCGCCGGCCGGGCTGAACAAATCCGGCGTGTCCTGCCGTGACGTTCTACGCACGTGGTTCTCTACGCAAACCCATCACCAACGCTCGAGGCACACATGAGTCGTGAGCCTCAGCCGTGGCCGATCCCGGGCCTCAGCCTTGCACGCCCGCAGTGACGTGACTGAGCCAAAGCGCGTCATCGACATCGCGCCGTCCGCGATCGTCAAGGTCATCGCCGCGATCGTAGTGATTTGGCTGTGGCTGCACCTGTGGCAGCTGTTGATGGTGGTCGTCATTGCCGTCGTGCTGGCGATCTCGCTGTTCCCGGCCGTCCACTGGCTCGAGCGCCGCGGCCTCCCGTGCGCGGTCGGCGCAACCGGCGTCGTGACGCTCCTCGCGCTGCTGATCGGGGGGTTCTTCTGGATCACGGGCGCGTCGCTCGCGGTGCAGGCCCGGACCGTCGGCGGCCGCATCACGACCGTCGAGCGGCGCGTGATTGAGAAAGCGCCGCCGTGGATGGTGGAGGCGGTCCGCCGGAACGAGGCGGAGGCGCGGCCCGCGGCGCTGAACGTGGCGGGATACGCCTACACCATCAGCCGGCTGGCGTTCGCCGGACTCATCGTTGCCGCGCTTGCGCTGATTCTCACGATCTATCTCCTCGTCGAAGGACGGCAAACCTACCAGTGGCTGCTCGCCTACGCGCCGCGTGACCAGCGGCCTCGCGTCGACCTCACCGCGCGCGCCGCGCAGAAAGCAATCCTCCAGTACGCGCTCGGCAACGTCGCGACCTCGGTGTTCGCGATGGTGTTCGTGCTGATTGCGCTGTCGCTCCTCAAGGTCCCCGCGGCGCTGCTGCTCGCGCTGCTCGCCGGGATCTTCGACTTCGTCCCCGTTCTCGGGTTCATCTGCTCGGCGCTGCCGGCCGTGCTGCTGGCGCTGACCGTTTCCCCCGCGGTCACGTTTACGGTCGCCGGCCTCTACGTCGGGTATCACGCCCTCGAGAATTACTGGATCGGTCCCCGGGTGTATGGAGGGCGGCTGCGGCTGTCGAACCTGGCCGTGATCCTGGCGTTCGCAGTAGGCGCCGAGATCGGCGGCATCGTCGGCGCGCTGCTCGCGCTTCCCGTCGCCGCGATGTACCCGGTGGTCGAGAACGTCTGGCTCAAGGAATATCTGGGACGCGACGCCGTCGAGACGCATCGCCGGATCGAACGGCGCGGCGCCTAGCGTTCCGTCCACGCTGAACGATCACCATCGATCGGCACGCCGGTTGCCACCGCCGGGTGCGACTTCCGCGGCCGGTTGACGGCCATCCCTGTATACAGGCAGTATTCGCCGCAGAGACCGGCATGCATACCATCGTGGCGCCGCCGGCCCGGGTGTTCAGGTTTTCTGTATCAGAATACGTCGCACTGTCCCGGAGGACGTCATGCGGAGTTTTCTTCGTCTCGCGCTCGCGCTCCAGGCGATCGCGATCGCCACTACGCCGGCAGCGGCCCAGGTGCAGACCGGCAGCATCCTGGTCCGAAGCGCCGACGAACAGGGCGCGGTGGTGCCGGGCGTCGCGGTCACGATCAGCAGCGCGGTCCTCGTGTCCGGCACGCAGACGGGCGTGACCGACGCCGGCGGCGTGTACCGCTTCCCGTCGCTGCCTCCCGGCACCTACACGGTGAAGGTCGACCTCACCGGCTTCCAGTCGGTCAGCCGCGAAGGCATCGCGGTGGGTGCGGGCAGCACGACGCCCGTCGACTTCACGATGAAGATCGGGAACCTGAGCGAAACGCTGCAGATCAAGGCGGAGTCGCCGGTCATCGACACGACGAACGCGAATGTCGCCGTCCACCTCGACGCCAAGATCCTCGAGACGACGCCCGCGGGCCGCGACATCTGGTCGATCATCGAATACAAGGTGCCGGGCCTGGTCATGGACACGCCGGATGTCGGCGGCAACCAGGGCGGGCTGCAGCGGGGCATCACCGCGCGCGGCACCGGCAACGGACAGAACATCCAGATGCTGAACGGCGTGAACGTCGACGATCCCGCCGCGATTGGCTTCGCCGGCTACTACTACGATCCCAGCGCGCTGCAGGACATTCAGGTGTCGAGCGGCGCCAATGACATCACGGTGCCGACCGGCGGCGTGCTGATCAACATGGTCAGCAAGAGCGGCACGAACCGGTTCACCGGACAGCTGCTCGATACGTATCAGGGCAAGAGCACGCAGTGGGACAACATCGATGATGGCCTGCAGCGGCAGGGCATCCGTCCGAACGGCGCCGCGGTCGACCACATCAAGAACTTCAACCTGCAGGCCGGCGGACCGATCCTGAAGAACCGGGTGTTCTACTTCGCCGCGCTGAACGATCAGCGCACCGCCGTCCACTTCGCGGGGTTCCCGTCACCGGCCTGGAAGGGCGACGCCGAGCCCGACACGACCAACATCACGTCGATCTTCACCGACCCGACGTGGCAGATCACGTCGAAGCACCGCGTCCAGGGAACCGCCAGCCGGCAGGTCTACGACAAGATCAACCGGGGTGCCGACGGTTCGAACGGCACGCAGGATCCCGAGTCGGTCTGGCACGAGCACGACATCCTCGCCGTCTACCAGGGCCTCTGGAACTGGGTGCTCACGGATCGGCAGTTCGTCGACACGCGCGTCAGCTACAACAGCATCAACTTTCCGCTGAACCTCAAGACCACCCAGCAGACGCTGCTCGACCAGTCGACGAGCATCCGCACGCGCGCGAACACGATCCAGCAGATCATGGACCGGCGGCGGATGCAGGTGAGCTCGAACTGGCAATACTTCATCCCGCAGGCGCTGGGCGGCCGTCACGAGCTGCGCGGCGGGATCGACAACGCCTATACGCCCGAAGACGTCGATCTGATGATCAACGACGACGTGCGGCTGACGTATCGATCGGCGCCCTCCGCGACGGGAGCGGCGGCGGGTCCGGTCTCGGTGCAGTTGTTCAACACGCCGCTGCATCAGAAGCGTGCGGTGATGAACACGGCGCTCTACCTGCAGGACTCGTACAGCTACACGCGGATGACCCTCGTCGGCGGCCTCCGCTGGGAGCGCGTCGAGGGCTGGCTGCCGGCGCAGAGCGATCCGCCGTCGCAGTACTTCCCCGAAGGCACCGCGATCAATTCCGCGTTCGGGTCCTATCAACTGCTGCGGACCATTCCCGAAGTGCGTCAGGTCCCGCTCTGGCACACGGCCGGGCCGCGCGGCAGCGTCATCTTCGACGTGTTCGGGAATGGCCGGACGGCCGTGCGGGCATCGCTCGCGCGCTACTACGATCAGATTGGCACGGGCACGCCCGGCAACGTGAATCCCAACGGTCTGGTCAACCGGACGTTCGTGTGGAGCGATAACGGCGACCTCGTGTTCCAGCCGAACGAGCTCGGCCCGCCGAGTGGACCGATTGCGGCGCCGCTGTCCGCGGATCTCCTGCGGCAGCACTTCCTGCTCACCCGGCGTCCGTATCGCAACGAGGTCACGGCGGGTATCGACCATCAGCTCGTCGCCGATCTGCGGGTCGGCGCGACCTACATCCACCGCCACGAGCGGGATCAGATCGTCACGCTCGAGCAGAACGTGCCGTTCGAGTACTACGACGCGATCGCCTTTCCCGATCCGGGACCGGATGGCGTCAGGGGAACGGCCGACGACACCTCGCTGACCGTGTTTGCCGAGAAAACGCCGACGCTGCCGAGCCTGACTGGTCCGGCCAACGACAATCGCGGCAACCAGACCTACCGCGGGCTGGAATTGACGGTGTCGAAGCGCTACAGCAACCGGTGGACGATGGTGGGCGGCTACACGTTCTCGCGCACGACGCTGAACGGCACCACGACGATCACGTCGCCGAACTCGTTCATCAACATCAACGGGCGCTCGTCGCTCGACCGCGCGCACAATTTCAAGCTCACCGGATCGTATCTGCTGCCCTGGGACGTGCTGGTCGGCGGCAACGTGCGGGCGCAGTCGGGGCAGCCGTATACGCGCCTCCTGAACGTGACGGGCCTGCCGCAGAACGTGAACGGGTTCAACGTCAACGCGGAGCCGCGCGGACGCTACCTGCTGCCGTGGCTCAAGACGGCCGACGTGCGCGTCGGCAAGGTGTTCCGGTTCGGCGCCAACGAGTTCGAAGCGGACATGGACGTCTACAACCTGACGAACAGCAACGCCGTCTTCAACGTGCGGACCGGGACGGGCCTGCAGACGGTGACGGATTTCACGGCCGGGCAGAGCGTCCGGATCCCGCAGTTCAATTCACCGATCGGCGTGCTCGGGCCGCGGATCGTCCGCTTCAACGTCAGCTATAAGTTCGGGCAGCGGTAGCTGCCTCGCGGACGTATGACTCGGGCGCGTGGGGCACCCCACGCGCTCAGCGCTCCGTCCGATTCACGTCTTCACGTCCTCGACGCACACGGGCCGCCGGCGCTCGCGATAGAATTCCTGGAGCCCCGGAGCCCGATCCCTTGACCACCACACTCAGACAACAGATTGGTTCGATGCTGGCGCAGCCGCGAACCCTCTCCTCGATCGCCCACGAGCTCGGCGTGACGCGGCCGGACGTCGAGGAGCACGTCCGCCACCTTCTGAAGTCGGCCCGCGCGTCGGGACGCCGCGTGAGCGTCGAGCCGGCGCGGTGCCGCAGCTGCGGGTTTCGCTTCGACGAATCCAAGCTCACGAAGCCCAGCAAGTGCCCGGACTGCAAGGGCTCGCACGTGTACGAACCGTTGATTCAGATCGCGCCGTAGTCGTCGTCAGCGATTCCGGTGCAGGGCGGATCTGCAGATTCGCCCTCGTCGTGCGGCGCCGCGTGTTGCCGGGTCTGAAGACCCGGTCTGCGACGGGCACATTTCCAGCGCGTGAAGCAGGAGCGACATGTCCGACGAACAGCCGCCTGGCAGATGGGACCAGTTGAACAAATGTCCCGAGTGCGGGCGCGACATGGAGCGCGTGCCTCTCGTCGGCGAGCAGGTGGGGCTCTACTATCGATGCCCCACCCACGGCCGCTACCGGTATTCCTGGGATCAGGATCGGCTCGAGAAGGCGCCGGAAGCGGGAGCTTCCACGTAAGGTGGAGCTTCCACCTAAAGTGGTGCTTCCACCTAAAGGTGGAAGCTACGGGGTCCAAGGTGGAAGCTACGGGGTCCATCTTCAGGCTCCGGGTTCCGTAGCTTCCGCCTTCAGGCGGAAGACGCGAACACGGCGACGACGAGTCCCGTAGCTTCCGCCTTCAGGCGGAAGACGTCAGAACCGTTGCCAGACGAGCGTGGGCGGCAGGATCGTCGCGTCGTTCTTCACCGCGCCGGGCTTCGTCGTCCGGTACGTCTGCGCCGACAAGACGACCTGATCGACGGAGACGCCGTCCTCCCGCGTCTGAAACGTCAGCGACTGCACGCCGCCTTGCGGGAACCGCAGGGTCAGCGCGCCGATCGCGCCTTTCTGTCCCCACGCCTCATCGCGCCAGCCCCAGCCCGACACGCCGCACCCCGAACACTCCTCGAGGTTGATCTCGATTCCGCTGCTGGAGCCGAAGCCGCCGACGGGGCGTCCGGCGCCGTCGACCGCTCCGCTGATCTGCAGCCACAGTGAATCGTTGCTGAACGTGTTGCCGTCCGCTTTCAGGCGCACCCACAGCTTGTAGGTCTGCGTCGGGTCGGCGACGAAGCCGATCACCGCGAAACTCGAGGGCTGCGCCAGCGGACGCGTCACCTTCGGCGCGCCGAGATTCTTGTCGTGCAGCCGCAGGCCGCTCGCGGCGGAGGCGTCGCTGACGATCTCCCAGCTGCCTCGCGTCGATGCGAAGTCCTGGGCGACGTGAACGACGACCTCGGGCATCGGCAGGATTGTCACGCGCATCGAATCCGACGCCACACCACCGCGTCCGTCGTCCGCCGTCGCGATGAACGTGTAGGTGCCAGGGTCCAGGCCCGTGAGTTCGAGTTCGGCGTCGGTGCTGCGGAGGTGCCCGTCGGCATCGCGCCATTCGACCCGCAGCCGATGCAGATCCGCGTCGCTCGCCGGCGCGAAGAACTGAAGCGGCTCCTCGTCGAACTGCACATCGTAGGCGAACGTCCTGTCGGGCCCGGCGTCGACCACGGGTACCGTGTTCGTCGCCTGACGCTGGTTGAGCAGCACTTCGACGGAATCGAACGTGAACCCGTGGACGATGTCGGGCAGCCCGTCGCGATTGGTGTCGGCGATGGTGATGTGATCGTCGCCGAACTCGAAATCGGCTGCCGGGTGAAAGGTGCCGTCGCCGCTGCCGTCGAAAATGGAGCCAGACGCCGCGACGATATCGAGGCGGCCGTCCAGATTCGTGTCCGCGAGCGCGATCCCGCGGGGCAGCAGGGTCGGTGCGGTCGTGACCTGCGGCTCGCCGAATCCCTGCGGTCCGCCTTCCGCGACCGCGATTCCCGGGATCAGGGCGAACGTGTTCGGCGTCGGAAACGCATAGCCATCGACGACGAGATCGGGGAAGCCGTCGCCGTTCACGTCGCCGACCGCGACACCGAGCACGGTGAACCACTGCGAGTAGGTGACC
>JABFWM010000113.1 GCA_013362195.1 Acidobacteriota bacterium | reverse complement strand
GGGGCCAGGGCTCCGCGCGCGAAACGCTAGGCGCGCAGCCGCACGATGTGATGGTCCTTGCGGCCCTTGCGGAGGATGAAGAGTTCTCCTCGGATGGCATCGGCGCGGGTCAGCCGCCGGCGCTCGTCGGTGGCGCGGACGTTGTTCACCGAGATGCCGTTGCTCTTGACGAGCCGCGTCGCCTCGCTCTTCGACGAGGTGAGACCGACCGTCGTCAGCAGGTCGGCAATCGGAATGCCTTCGGCCGGCAGCGCCAGTTCCGTTGACGGTGCGTCTGCGAACACCGTGAGCACGTCCTCGACGCTGGCGTCGCCGAGGTTCTCGCTGAAGAGGACCTGCGCGGCCCGCTCCGCCCGCTGCACGTGATCCTGCCCGTGCACGAGCGCGGTGACTTCGCGCGCCAGCGTGCGCTGCGCCTCGCGCGCTTCGGGCCGCTCCGCGGTCGCCCCGGCAAGCTCGTCGATCCTCTCGCGTGCGAGAAACGTGAACAGCTTCAGGTGTCCCACCACATCGCGATCGTCGGTGTTCAGCCAGAACTGGTAGAACTTGAACGGCGACGTTCGGGACGCGTCCAGCCAGACGGTGCCTGCTTCGGTCTTGCCGAACTTCGTTCCTGCGGACGTCGTCATCAGCGGCCACACGAGGCCGTGGACGCGCACGCCGCGCAGCTTGCGAATCAGCTCGATCCCCGCCGTGATGTTGCCCCACTGGTCGCTGCCGCCCATCTGCAGCGTGCAGCCATGGCGGTCGTACAACTCGAGGAAGTCACGCGCCTGCAGGAGCAGGTAGCTGAATTCGGTGTACGAGATCCCTTCATCGCTCTCGAGCCGGCGGTTCACCGACTCTTTCTGCAGCATGTAGTTCACGGTGAAATACTTGCCGGTATCGCGCAGAAATCCGAGGAGGTCGACGGCCGCGAGCCAGTCGGCGTTGTTGACGATGCGCGCCGGATTCCCCGGCCGATCGAAGTCGAGAACGCGTTCGAGCTGACGCCGAATGCCGAGCACGTTCGCCTCGATCTGCTCGCGCGACAGCAGCGTGCGCTCCTGGGACTTGCCGCTCGGATCGCCGATCATGCCGGTGCCGCCGCCGACGATCGCGATCGGCCGGTGGCCGAAGCGCTGAAGGCGCGCCAGGCCCATCACCGTCAGCAGGGATCCGACGTGAAGGCTGTCCGCCGTGGGATCGAACCCGATGTAGCCCGTGACGGGACCGGCCGCGAACGCGTCACGCAGTCCTTCGGTCGCGTCCGACAGCATCCCTCGCCACTCGAGCTCACGGTACAGGTCCATCGCTTTCACTATACCGAAGAAGGCGGCGCCGGCGAGTGCGCTATGATCGCCGGCACGACGTCGCATGCGCCGACTCCTGCGCCCGTTCTTCGATGCGGCCGCATTCGCGGGCTTCGATATCCACCGGGCGGCGACGCTCAGGCGGTTGCCGCGGTTCGTGCGCCACGCGGCCGGCTATCGCCGGGCCGCGACCGGGCGATTCCCGCTCACGATCGCCAGTCTCGCGCCGATCCTGACGGACTTCACCGCCCCGGCGGGGACCGCCCGCGGCCACTACTTCCATCAGGATCTCTGGGCCGCGCGTCTGATCTACGGGCGCCGGCCGCCGCACCACGTCGACATCGGCTCGCGCATCGACGGATTCGTTGCCCACGTCCTCACCTTCATGCCCGTCACCGTCGTCGACATCCGCGATCTCGGTTCGGACGTCGACGGCCTGACGTTCGTGCGCGGCGACATGTGCCGCCTCGAAGGGTTCGACAGCGGATCGATCGTGTCGTTGTCGTGTCTGCATGCGATTGAACACGTCGGCCTGGGGCGATACGGCGATCCTGTCGATCCCGATGGCTGGCGCATCGCGATGCGCGAACTGGCCCGCGTGCTGGCGCGCGGCGGCCGTCTGTATCTCGGCACACCGATCGGTCGCGAGCGCGTCTGCTTCAACAGCCAGCGCGTGTTCGCGCCGTCGACGGTCCTCGGGACGTTGTCAGACCTCCAGCTGGTCACGTTCGCGGCAATCGACGACGACGATCGTCTCGTCCGCGACGCCGACCCGGCGTCGTTCGCGGACGCACGGAACGCATGCGGCCTGTTCGAGTTCACCAAGCCGTGAGCGTCGCTCGCAAAGAGAGGACGATGGCTGGGCCGTCGCGTGCCGGTGGGTGGCTCACCAGACGGTCGTTCTTCCGCGGCCTGGCCGGCGTCGGGCTCGGCATGGCGACCGGCGCGGTCGTTCACGGCTCGTTATACGAACGCCATCAGCTGCAGCTGACGCGCACGCCCTTCCCGATCGCCGGACTGCCGGAGCCGCTGCGCGGACTGCGCATTGGCCTGCTCACGGACATCCATCGCAGCCAGACGGTCTCGCATGAACTGATCGCGTCGGCGGTGGCGATGCTGATGGCCGAGCGTCCCGACCTGATCATTCTTGGCGGCGATTACGTGACCTGGGGCGATCGGCACTACGTGCAGCCGGCCGCCGATGCGCTCGCGGGACTGACCGCCCCGTTCGGCGTCATCGCGATTCTCGGCAACCACGACGACGACCGCGACATGCCGGCGGCGCTGATCGCCAAGGGATTCACGGTGCTGCGCGATGCGCACACGCGGCTCACGGTCCGCGGCGAGCCGATGGACTTCATCGGCATCCGCTACTGGACCCACAAGGTGCAGGACATCGCGCGGCTGGCCCGCGGCACCCTGCCGCATGCGATTCTGCTGGCGCACACGCCGAAACGGCTGTTCGAGGCGCAGCAGCTCACGATTCCCGCCGTGCTGAGCGGCCACACCCACGGCGGGCAGATCGTGCTGCCGGGCCTCGGCGCGATTGCGGCGCGCGAATTCCCCGTCGTCGCGGGCATGGAGCGCCGCGATGGCACGTCGATCTTCGTCAGCCGCGGCGTCGGCACCGTCTACGTGCCGGTGCGCATCAACTGTCCGCCTGAAGTGGCGGTGTTGACGCTCGACGCGCCGTCGCTTGGCTGATTGTTCGCGCTTACCGCGGTTTCCGGACCAGACGTCTCCCCTGCACTTCGTGCTGACCGTCGAGCATGATGCTGACGGCCTCGGGGTAGATCCGGTGTTCCTCGACGAGAATGCGCGCGGCCAGCATGTCTGGCGTGTCGTGTTCGAGGACGGGGACCGACGCCTGCGTCACGATCGGTCCGCCGTCGAGTTCGCCGTTCACGAGATGGACGGTGGCGCCCGCCACCTTGACCCCGTACTGCCACGCCTGCCGCTGCGCATCGACGCCCGGGAATGCGGGGAGCAGCGACGGGTGGACGTTGAGGATGGCGTTCGGGAAGGCGTCGAGAAAGGCCGGACCGAGCAGCCGCATGAATCCTGCGAGGCACACGAGCGAGACCTGCCGTTCGCGGAGTTCGCGCACGAGCGCCTCCTCGAACAGCGTGCGGGATGCGAAGGCGCGGTGCTCGATGGTCAGCGCCTCGATGCCGGCGGCGCGCGCGCGGTCGAGTCCCTGCGCGTCGGGGCGATTGGCGATCACGACCGCGATGGTCGCGTGGAGGCGTTGTTCGGCAATCGCGTCGATGAGCGCCTGCAGGTTCGATCCCCGCCCGGAGATGAGGACCGCAATGCGCCGCCCGGGGTCAGACCCCATCGTGCGGCCCTCCGCCCGGCGTGGGGGTCAGACCCCGGTTGATCTCGCCCGACCGCGTCGCTGGCAAGTCTGTTGCCCTGCCGGTTTGATCATGGCCCGGCGCCGCCGCATGACTCCAGGTGGCTACGCGTATCACGTGTGCAATCGAGGCTCGCGAAAGGGCTGGCTTTTCAACAGTTCGCGCGACTACGCGACGTTTCTGCGCCTCCTTGACCGCGCGCGTCGGAAGCGGCCGATGCGAATAACTGCGTACGCGCTGATGGGGACGCATTTTCATTTAGTGCTATGGCCGCGAGGAGACCACGACGTGCCGCTGTTCATGCAATGGCTGACCGGCACCCACGCCCAGCGCTGGCATCGCGACCGAGGAAGCCGCGGCACGGGCGCGGTCTATCAAAGCCGCTATGTGTCCAGGCCGATTTGGGACCATCGTCGTTACCTCACGGTGCTTCGGTATGTGGAGCGGAGCGCGCTGCAGGCCGGTCTCGTCGACCGCGCGGAGCTGTGGCCGTGGTGCAGCGTATCAGAGCGGCAGGTGCCCGGGTCGAGGTTCATCGCCGATCCTGGCCCGTTTCCCCGGCTGCCGCACTGGCTTGATCTCCTGAACCACTGACCTCACGTTCGTCCCTGCGCGGCCGTGCGCGCTCGACGGGGTCAGAGCTCGACGCGCCAACGTCGGTTATGTCTACAACTTGCAGACGCACCCCGCCAATTCGCTGATGGCGCGTGCGCAAAAGGGGGTCAGACCCCGAAGGCACGCACGCGCCGCATGCACGCAATGCACGCGGCGATGTCTACATGCAAGCGGCGCCTCGGCGGATGCACGCGGCGTTCTCTTAAATGCACGCGATGCTCGGCGGGGTCAGAGCTCGACGCGCGAACTGGCGTTATGTCTATAACTTGCAGAGGCACCCCACCCTATTCGGTGATGACGCGTGCGCGTAGGGGTCAGACCCCGAGTGCACGCGGCGACTTGCGGTCCGGGGTCAGACCCTAATTCGCGGCTGCGGTGACGCGCGGGGGGGCCAGATCCCGTCCCGCTACTCTCGGCAGACGGACGGGGTCAGACCCCGGCGCCGGATCACGGCGGCGGCGCCGAAATGCGCGAGGACGTCGATGTCCGCGCGCATGTCGTTCGGCAACATCGCAACGTCCTCGACGATGCCATACGGCATGCCCCGCCCCTCGATCCACTTCGCAACGGCATCCTTGAACTCGAACGTCTCCGCGTCCATCCGCCGGGACGCCCTGGGATTGCCCAGGACGTCGAGGTGCAGCCAGTAACCCGTCAGCCAATGACGCGAGAAGTAGTCGATGCATCCCGCCGGCAGCCGATCGCGCGCCCAGAGACCCGCGGCATACGCGCTCTCGTTGATCGGACTCCGCAGACGGCTTGCCGGCACGCGCCCCCAGGCGAGCGCGACCGCGATCGCGATCGGCAGATACGGGAGAACGCGCCGGAGTCCACGGCTGCGCGGCTGCGCCAGCGCGCAAAGCCGCGCCAGTGAGTACGCCGCGAGCACGGCACACGGCAGCATGATCAGGTACACCATCTTGTACGGCAGATAGAGGCTCGACGAGCCCGTCCAGCGATTCAGCGCCGCCAGCGCCGCCGCCTGAAGCACGGCGACGGCAAGGAACACGACGAGCGGACGCGCGCGCGTGTCGCGCGCTCCTGCGAGCACGCCGGCGCAAGCGAGGACCAGGAACCCGGCGCCGAAGACCGCCAGCGTCGGGACGGTGACCACGCCACCGCTTCCGAGAATCGAGGCGCCGCCGCGGTGCGTCGCGACGTGCAGCACGCCAATCGCGATCACCGGCGCGAACGCGACGAGCAGGTCGCGCGCACCTTCCCCCATCGCGCGATCCCGCGCGATCACGATCGCCAGCGAGGTCATCGCGACCGGCACCCACACCGGCCACGCGAGGAACGCGCCAATTCCCGCGACCGCAAAGACGATCAGCCATCCGCTCGCGTGCGTCTCGCGCCAGCCGACAATGGCGAGCAGCATCCCTGCCGCGAACATCTCCGACACGACCTGCGCATAGAAGCCGAAGCCGGCGATCGACCGGTAGAAGTACTCCGCCGGCACGAGCAGCAGGACGGGCGCCGCAAGGGCCGGCCACGGCGATCCGGCGTCCGACGGCACCACACGCCGCGCGACGAGAAACACCAGCGCGGCCTTCATTCCCGCCGCCGCCGCCATCACCGGATGCACGACCCGGATCGCGTCGACTTGCAGCAGTGACGCCAGCGTCGCCCCGAGCAGGTGGCTGCCCGGCGTGTACTGCATCATCTCGCCGAGATACGGCGCCAGCGCCGGGTCGTGCGGCAGTCGATGCGTACGCTGAAGAACGTGAATCAACGACAGATGGTGAACGATGTCCGGGCCGTCGACGACCGGCAGCAGCGAGGGCCATGCGAGCCAGAGCAGTGAGGCGGCGACCGAAAGAGCGACGAGACCGAACAGCACGATCGTGGCGCCTTCATTACCGTCTTCGGAATCAGAGAACGCGCGAGGAGTGATGCGGCACAACGCCGCGCCGCAGACGAGCGCGAGGACGGTGCTGCCGAGCGGCGAGATGGCACAGTGGACGGCGTCGAGCAGGACGCCGGCGACCATGATGGCGGCGGCCGCACCGAGCACGCCCGCTGCGAGCGCTTCGGGGGTGACGAGCGCGCCGCGTGGCATCCGCGGGTCTCAGGCCGGAAGGTATCGAACGCGCGGCTCCGCGCCGGCGATCACTTCGCCGATGATGCGCGCCGACGATTCGCCCGCTCCGCGCAACGCCGCCACCATCGCGTCGGCGTCGGCGGCGCCGACCACGAGAATCAGCCCGATACCCATGTTGAACGTGCGCAGCATGTCCTCGTGCGGCACGTCGCCTGACGATTGCAGCCACTCGAACACCGGCGGCGTGTCCCATGATCCGGGGCGAACGATCGCTTCGGTGCCGGGGCGCAGCACGCGCGGCAGGTTGTCGGTGATGCCTCCGCCGGTGATGTGCGCCATGGCCTTGATGGTGCGGCGATCGAGCAGCGGATGAATCAGCGACAGATACGAACGGTGGGGCGTCAGCAACGCATCCCCCACCGTCGTCCCGAGCGCCGCGACGTAATCACGAACGCCGAGCCGCAGCGTGTCGAACACGATCCGACGCGCGAGCGAATAGCCGTTCGTGTGCAGCCCGGATGACGCGACCCCGATGAGCGCGTCGCCCGCAGCCACGGCGCGGCCGTCGATCAGCCGCTCGCGTTCGACGACGCCGACGATGAAGCCCGCGACGTCGTACTCGCCGTCTGCGTAGAAGCCGGGCATTTCCGCGGTTTCGCCGCCGAGAAGGGCACACCCGTTCTCGCGGCACGCCCGCGACAGCCCCTCGACGATCTGCACGGCGACATCCGCCTCGAGGCGCCCGCTCGCGAGATAGTCGAGAAAGAACAACGGCTCGGCGCCCTGAACGAGGATGTCGTTGACGCAGTGATTCACGAGGTCGACGCCAATCGTGCTGTGAACGCCGGTCATGAACGCCAGGCGGAGTTTCGTGCCGACGCCGTCGGCGCTGGACACGAGCACCGGATCGCGCCGCGGCACCGCGCCGAGGTGAAACAGGCCGCCGAACGATCCCAGCTCGGACAGCACCCCGGGGGTCGCGGTCCGACGGGCCAGGCCGCGGATTCTGCGGACCACCTCGTTTCCCGCATCGATGTCGACTCCGGACGCTTTGTAATCCATCAGAACTCCAGCGTCTGAATCAACTCGTCGGTGACGCGGCGCTCGGTGGAGCGCTCCGGCGAGCGCCAGTAGGCGCGGCGGACCGTCGCGAAGAAGCGCTCCTCCTCGTAGTCCTCCTCGAGCATGTCGAACGCGTCGCGAAGCAGCAGCGAGCTGTCGTGCAGATCGGAGCGAGCGGCGAGCAGTTTCATCAGCAGCGGCGTGTTGCGCAGCGCCACCGTGCCGAAGGCGAGCGCGATCGGCGCGCGTGCCGGATCCCTGGCGGTCGCGCCCAGATCGATCAGCGTGCCCGCCGCATCGTCCTTGCCGGACTCGGCCAGCGCGCCGAGGCTCCGCGCGGCGGCGCGAACCAGATCCTGAAAGCCGACGTTCTTCATCGCGAACGTCAGCGTGTCGACCACGAACTTCTGATGCGATCCGCAATTGGTGCCGAGCATGCAGATGGCCGCGGCGATCGCGGGCTGCCGCACCCGCGGCGCGGATCCCTGCAGCGCCGCCAGCGCGCCGAGGGCGCGCGGATCGCCGATGCGCCCGAGCGCAAGGACGGCGTCCTCCTGGAGCGGACCATCGAGCTTCGCCACCTCGATCATCGGCGCGACCGCGTAGCTGGCGCGGTAATCGCCGAGCGCCTCAATCACCGCGGCACGGAACAGATCCTGCCCGCGCAGGACGAGCGCCGTCAGCGCCGTGCGCACCTTCGGCTCGTCGCCGTAGGCGGCCAGCGCGCGGGTCAGAGCCGGCCGCACGAACTCGCCATCTTCCTTGTCCAGCGCTTTCAGCAGCCGGTCGGCCATGCCGCGCTCGGGATTGTGCTCGAAATACGCGTAGGCGACGGTGCGCAGCCGATCGTTCGGATCGTCGAGCGCGTCGCTCATGACGTCACGCGCGCGTGGATCGTTGAATCCTGACAGCAACACGAGCGCGCGAAACCGTACGTAGCCGTCGGCGTGGCCGGACGCGGCCTGCATCAGCGCGGGCACGGCCTGGGCTGGCGGCGCGCGGCGGACCGTCCGCGCGGCCTGCGTCCGCACCGCGGCCTCGAACTTCCCGAGGTGGTCGATCGCCGTGGCGAGCTGCGCCGGCGAGACGGCCGCACGGTCCTGCTGATCGGGTGCGACGACGAGGAGCACCGATACCGCAAGGAGCGAGAAGAGACGCATCCGCTATTCGACGGCCTTGAGCGCGAGCTGCAGGTAGGCCTGCTCGTCGCGCGGGAAAGCGACCGGATACACGCCGGTGTAGCAGGAGGTGCAATAGGAGCCGCCGTCCGGCGTCACGGCGCGGAGCAGCCCGCCGAGGCTCAGATACGCGAGGCTGTCGGCCGCGATGAACTCGCGAATCTGTTCGAGCGGCTGGTTCGCCGCAATCAGCTCCGACCGGCTGGGGGTGTCGACGCCGTAGAAGCAGGGCGAGATCGTCGGCGGACAACTGATGCGGACGTGCACTTCCTTCGCCCCGGCCGCCCGCACCATCTTCACGATCTTGCGGCTCGTCGTCCCGCGCACGAGCGAATCGTCGACCAGCACGACGCGCTTGCCCTCGAGGACGCTGCGCACCGGATTCAGCTTGATGCGCACGCTGAAATGGCGGATGGCCTGCTGCGGCTGGATGAACGTACGCCCGACGTAGTGATTGCGGATCAGTCCCATCTGCATCGGGACGCCGGACGCTTCCGCAAAGCCGGTCGCCGCGCACACGCCGGAGTCAGGAATGGGCGAGATGACGTCGGCGTCCACGGGCGATTCCTGCGCGAGAATGCGCCCCAGCTCGGTCCGGACCTCGTTGACGCTCTTGCCGAACACGTAGCTGTCGGGACGCGCGAAGTAGACGTGCTCGAAGATGCACTGCGCCAGCGGCGC
>JABFWM010000448.1 GCA_013362195.1 Acidobacteriota bacterium | reverse complement strand
CCTGCTGCGCCGCGTGCTCGAGCCGCGCGTCCCGCAGCGCATTCTCGATCGCGGCAAGCAGGGCTTCGAACCGCCGACCGGCGAGTGGCTGCGCGGGCCGCTCGCGGAGATGACCCACGAACTGCTGCTCGACGGCCGCTTGCACGCGCGCGGGGTCTTCACCCGTCCCGCCGTCGAGCGGCTGTGGACCGAGCACCGCACGGGCCGCCGCGATCACCGCGAACGCTTGTGGACGCTCGTCATGCTCGAACTCTGGTTCCGCGAGTTCATCGACGGCGCCGGGCGGCGGCGCACGCCGTCCCGCCAGCGGGCCGACGTGGCCTCGCCGGCACGCCGCGTGGAGGTAGCCTGACGTGTGCGGCATCGCAGGCATCGTCGCCGCCGATGCGCTTCGCGACGATGAGCGCGCGCGCCTGGTGCGCATGCGCGACATCATCACCCATCGCGGGCCCGACGAGGCGGGCCTTCACGTCGACGAGCGCGCCGGCCTCGCGCACCGGCGCCTGAGCATCGTCGATCTCGCCGCCGGGCAGCAGCCGCTGTCGAACGAAGACGGCTCGGTGTGGATCGTCTTCAACGGCGAGATCTACAACCAGGCCGATCTGCGGCCCGCGCTCGAGGCCGCGGGACACGCCTACCGCACCCGCTGCGACACCGAAACCATCGTCCACGCCTACGAGGAGTGGGGCGACGGGTGCGTCGAGCGCTTCCGCGGCATGTTCGCGTTCGCGATCTGGGACGCGCCGCGGCGGCGGCTGCTGCTCGCGCGCGACCGGATGGGCATCAAGCCGCTCTACTGGACGCTCGCCGGCAACCGCCTGCTCTTCGCGTCTGAAATCAAAGCGATCCTCGAGAGCGGACTCGTGCGGGCCGAAGCCAACGAACGCGCGATTCCGGAGCTGCTCAGCACGCGCTATCTCTCCGGCACCGAGACGATGTTCCGCGGCATTCACCGCCTGATGCCCGGCCACGTGCTCGTCTTCGAGCGCGGCACCGTGACGACGCGCTGCTGGTGGGACGTGCCGGTCGGACACGAGAATCCCGACGTGGCGCGGCTCTCCGATCGCGACGCGGTCGACACGTTCCGCCGCAAGCTCGAAGAGGCCGTGCGGACGCGCCTGATGGCGGACGTGCCGCTCGGCATGTTCCTGTCCGGCGGCCTCGACAGCAGCGCGATTGCGGCGTTGATGGCCGGGATGATCGATCGGCCGCTGCAGACCTTCTCGGTTGCCTTCAAGCAGCGCGCGTTCAGCGAACTCGATTACGCCCGGCAGGTCGCGACCGCGATCAAGGCCGACGCCCACGAGGTCGTGATCGACGACGCGGACTTCTTTGGCGCGCTGCCGAAACTGGTGTGGCACGAGGACGAGCCGATCGCCCACCCCTCGAGCGTGCCGCTCTACTTCGTCTCCGAGCTGGCGCGTCAGCACGTCAAGGTCGTGCTGACCGGCGAAGGCAGCGACGAGCTGCTTGCCGGCTACGGAAAATATCCGCGTGCGCTCGTCAACTGGCGGGCGGGTGCGCTGTGGCAGGTCGCACCGGAGCCGGTGCGCGCCTTCGTCGCCGACACGATCGTGCCGCGTCTGCCGGCGCGCGCCGCGCGGTATGCGCGGCGATCCTTTCTTGCGATGCCGCGGACACCGGAGTCGATGTTCTTCGACAACTTCGCGTCGGTGGGCCTGCGGCGGCAGGCGGCGCTGCTCGATCCGCGCCTCGCCCTGCAGGCGACCGCCGAGCGCGCCTATGCGCCGTCGCGCGCCTACTTCGATCTGCCGAACGGGCACAGCACCACGCTCGATCGGCTGCTCTACACGGACTTGAAAACGTACCTGGTGGAACTGCTGATGAAGCAGGACCAGATGAGCATGGCCGCCTCGATCGAGAGCCGCGTGCCCTTCCTGGATCACCACCTCGTGGAGTTCGCCGCCGCGCTGCCTCCACGGATGAAACTGCGCGGCTTCACCACCAAGTGGATCCTGCGTCAGGCGGTGCAGCGCCTCCTGCCGCGCGAGATCCTGACGCGCAGGAAGATGGGCTTCCCGGTGCCGTTCGCGCTCTGGATGCGGGGCGGCTGGGGAGACACGGCGCGCGATGTCCTGCTCGATCGACGCACGCGGCAGCGCGGCGTCTTCGACAGCGGCGCCGTCGCCCGGCTCATCGACGCGCACCAGGCCGGCGCCGCCGAAGGGGGCGACGCGATCTGGAGCCTGCTGAATCTCGAACTCTGGTATCGCACGTTCATCGACGGCGAGGGCGTCCAGACGCTCCCCGTCCCCGCATCCGTGCCTCACGCCGTCTCGCGAGGCGCGAGCGGAGCGGCGCGGCCGATGGGGGCCGGCCCGCACGGAGCGGAGCGAGCCTGGCCGGGTGCGGGCTCCCCGTCCATTCTCGAGAAGCCGACGGCATGAAGC
>JABFWM010000048.1 GCA_013362195.1 Acidobacteriota bacterium | reverse complement strand
TGAACGGCAAGGAAGGATCGGTCGGCCTGATGCCGCCGCTCGGCGCGGGGCTGACCGACGATCAGGTCGCCGCCGTGCTCACCTACATCCGCCGCGAGTGGGGACAGACCGGATCGCCCATCGATGCTGCCGCCGTGGCGGCGGTCCGGGCCGAAACCGCCGGCCGCACCCGCCCCTGGACGAACGACGAACTGGCCAAGATCGGAGGACGGCGCTGACTCACCCCATCGAGCGAACGGCCGACGCCGGGGTCTCGTCGGCGCGGACACCCTGGTATCGCGAGCTGAATCGAGCCCACTGGTTCATCCTGATCGTCGCGTCGCTCGGATGGCTCTTCGATACGATGGATCAGCAGCTCTTCACGCTGGCGCGGCGTCCCGCGATCACGGAGCTGCTCGGGCCGGGGGCGACGTCCAGCGCCATCGCCGAGTACTCGGGCTACGCGACGATGGTGTTCATGATCGGGTGGGCGTCCGGAGGCGTGTTCTTCGGCATCCTCGGCGATCGCATCGGCCGCGTGCGCACGATGATCTTCACGATCCTGTGCTACTCGCTGTTCACCGGAATCAGCGTGCTCTCGACCGGGGTGTGGGACTTCGCGGTCTACCGGTTCCTGACCGGGCTCGGCGTCGGCGGGCAGTTCGCCGTCGGCGTCGCGCTCGTCGCGGAATCGTTGCCCGACAAGGCGCGGCCCTACGCGTTGGGCTGGCTCCAGGCGTCGTCCGCGTGGGGCAACATGCTGGCGGCGCTCGTGGGGATGTCGCTCGGCGCGCTCGAAGAGTCCGGCGTGATTGGTGCGGCGTGGCGCCTGATGTTCGTCGTCGGCGCGGTGCCGGCGTTCTTGTGCCTGTTCATCATGCGGCGGCTGGAGGAGCCGGCGCGCTGGCGCGAGGCGCGGCGCGAAGGCGTGAAGCGCGGATCGATCGCGGAGCTCTTCAGCACGCCGCGCTGGCGCCACAACGCGATCGTCGGCATGCTGCTCGCCTTCGCGGGCGTCGTCGGGCTGTGGGGCATCGGGTTCTTCAGCGTCGATCTGCTCCGCGTGGTGCTCGATCAGACCAACCTGTCGGCCGGCCGCAAGACGTTCTGGACCGGCGTGACCTCACTGCTGCAGAACCTCGGCGCGTTCGTCGGCATCTACGCCTTCACCCACCTGACGGCGCGCGTCGGCCGCCGCAAGGCGTTCGCGATGGCGTTCCTCGCGGCGATGGGGATGACCGCCTACACGTTCTGGAACCTCGATAGCTTCGACGACATCTTCTGGATGATTCCGCTGATGGGCGCCTGTCAGCTCGCGCTGTTCGGCGGCTATGCGATTTATCTGCCGGAGTTGTTCCCGACGCGGCTGCGCAGCACGGGCACCTCGTTCTGCTACAACGTCGGCCGCTTCGTCGCCGCGCTGGGGCCGCTCGCCCTCGGCCTGCTCACGAGCCGCGTGTTCGTGCACCAGGCGTATCCGATGCGGTACGCCGGCGTGACCATGTGCCTCGTGTTTCTGATTGGCCTGGCGACGGTGCCGTTCGCCCCGGAGACCAGGGACAAGCCGCTGCCGGAATAAAGTGTTCACGTCCCGCGCCGCGGGACCCGTGCTGGAGGACACACGCTTATGCTGAAACGCTTCGAGCCCACCGCATACGCCTTGCTGCGCATCGTTGCCGGCCTGCTGTTCATGTTCCACGGACTGCAGAAGCTGTTCGGCCTGGTCGGCGGTCAGCGAATGGCGCTGGCGTCGCTGCCCGGCATCGGCGGGGCGATCGAATTGATCGGCGGGCTGCTGGTGATGATCGGGCTGGCCACCTCGCCGGCGGCGTTCATCTGCAGCGGCGAGATGGCCGCTGCCTACTTCATGGTCCACCAGCCGCGCGGCGGATGGCCGATCCAGAACCAGGGCGAGCTGGCCGCGATCTACGCGTTCGTCTTCCTCTTCATTGCGGCGCGCGGCGGCGGGATGCTGAGCGTCGATCGGCGCTGAGGCGGCCGCGGACGTGGACGGCTACTGGACGCGTAGCCGTCCTTTCATGGTCGGGTGGAAGATGCAGGTGTAGTCGAAGTCGCCCTTCGTCTTCGCCGTGAACTTCCACGACGCCCCTACCGCGATGACCGACGAGTCGAACTTGCCGGCGGCGGACGTCGCGCTGTGCGGGAACAGATCCTTGTTCACCCACACGATCGTGTCGCCGGGCTTGGCGCTGATCGTCTCGGGCTGGAAACGCGTCCCCTCCATCACCACCGTGTGCGTGCGCCGTTTCGGCGGCGTGGCGCCAGCGTCCTGGCCGACGCTGAGGGTCAGCACGGCCAGGACGATGCCCACGATCACGCGGCGCACACGCACGCCGCGAACCGCCGGGGAAGCGCTCACTTCGATTTCCCGAGCGAGGACTGCACCTGCTTGGCGTGCTCGAGGTGCGCCACGAACGCCGGACGGACCTTCACCAGCAGCGCCTTGAGCTCGGCGTTCTGCGCGCTGGGGATCAGCGTCTTGTCCATGGCGTCCAGCACCTGCTGGTGGTACTCGACCTCGTGATCGACGTACGCCTTGTCGAACTCCGCGCCGCGGAGCTTCTTCAGCTTCGCGAGGTTCTCGTCACCGCCGCTCTTGATGCTCTTGCTGGTGGCGTTGTCTTCCGGCGTGACCTTGAGCTTCTTGACCAGGTCGGTCGCCGACTTGTTGACGCCCGTGTGGTCGGTCACCATCAGCTGCCCGAATTTCTTGACCTCAGGATTGGCCGCCTTGCTGCTGGCGAGCTTGCCCGCGTCGATGTCGACCTGGTTCGCCGTCACGACAATCGACGCGATCTGCGCGTCGTTGACGTTCTGGGCGGACGCGATTCCTGCCGACACGAGCAGCGTACCGGCGACGAGGATGGCACAACGTTTCATCAGACTCTCCATTCTGAAAGGACGCCGACGCGGCGTCGCGATCTACCTATTCGATGCACCCGGTTCGGGTCGCGTTCCCGGCTGCTGCCAGGTACTACGCGACGGATCGGAAACCGGATTGCACCCACAGCCACGGCCGGTGCGTCGTATGGCCTTCGTGACGGGCCGCCGGCCGTGACTGTGCAGCGGCGGCCGCGATGGTGGTCTACGCCGCCGGCGGCGGCTCGGCCTGGGCCCGTGCGAGGACCACGGCGACGATGCGATCGCACCGTTCGCCCGCGAAGCCGAAGATATCGGCGGTGGCTGCGTCCAGCTCGCGTTCGAGCGACTGCCGCAGCAGCGCGCGCGCGCGGAACAGGCGCGTCCGGACCGTCGTTTCAGGGATCCCGAGGCACGCGGACGTTTCCTCGACGGTCATGTCCTCGACCTCGCGCATCACGAACACGGTGCGGAAGGCGACCGGCAGTTCATCGATGCGCCGCTCGAGGATGCGGCGCACCTCGCCGCGGAGCGTGGCGTTCGACGGCGATTCGGTGCGCTTGTCGGGCACGGCTTCGATCTCCTGCGTGTCGCCGGGTGTCGCCGATTCGCGCGGGCGCGGGAAGGGCACGACCACGCGGTCGCGCTTCTGCCGGCGCAGCCGCATGAGCGACTGGTTGATGACGATTCGCGTGAGCCAGGTGCTGAGGCGCGCCTCGCCGCGGAAGTCGCTCATCCGCCGGTACGCCGTCAGATAGGCGTCCTGCAGCGCTTCCTCGGCTTCCGCGTCGTCCTTGAGGATGGCGCGAGCGACGCGGAACAACCGCGCGTTGTAGCGGCGCATCATCACTTCGAACGCGTCGTGATCCCCTCGTGCCGTGCGCGCGACGAGTTCCGCGTCGTCGGCCTTGGCGACCGCGTCCGGTCTGGCGTGCTGGCTCGTCATGATTCGCTCATTCGATGCAGGCGATGACCGTTCCGTTCCCACAGGAGATAGGGCTGCACGCTGCCTGGTCTGAAGCCCGGCAACGAAAGCCACTACCTATCGTACGATATACCGTTCTGTGATGCGCGAGTCTTCAGACCGGGCGCCCGCTTCAGCCGTAACGCGCAGCTCCGGAGGCCGCGCGTCATGGGAACGCGCGTCGGCAAGGGCGCATCAAATGAGCGGCTGCACCGGCTGAGGCAGGGAGCGGCGGGATCGGGCTACGATGGCGCCGCGCCGCGCTGCCGGTGTCGCGACGATGTGAGGGCGAACGTCATGATGGGCCGAGCCGTTCGGCTGGTGATAGGCATTCTGGCGCTGGTCGGCGCGGGCACTCTCGTCGTCGCGGCGTGGCTCATGTCGCAAGGGATCAGCGCTCGCACCGAGCCGGGGCCGCGCGAGACCGCGGTGGCGCGGCGACTGCGCGCGATGGCGATCCCGGCCAGCGCGCGAAACGAGCGCAATCCCATCTCGTCGTCCGCCGAGGCAATCCATCAGGGGATGGAGCACTTCGCGGATCACTGCGCGATCTGCCACGCCAACGACGGCAGCGGGGACACCGAGATGGGCCGCGGGATGTACCCGCGTGCGCCCGACATGCGGCAGGCTGCCACGCAGTCGCTGAGCGACGGCGAGCTGTACTACATCATTCAGAACGGCGTGCGCCTGACCGGCATGCCCGCGTGGGGCAGCGGCGGCGAGCACGATGCGGAGGACAACTGGCGGCTCGTCCATTTCATCCGCCACCTGCCGAAGCTGACGGATCAGGAACGCGACGCGATGAAGGCGCTGAACCCGAAGTCGCACGAGGAGTTTCGACAGGAAGAGGACGAGCGACGGTTCCTCGAAGGGGAGGCGTCGAAGCCGAACGCGGCGCCCGCGCCGCACACGCACGGTCACGGAGGGGAGACGAAATGAAAGGGTTGCCGGTCGGATTGGTTCTGGCTCTGGCGCTGACGGTGTCGGCAGTGCCGGCCGTCGCGCACGAAGGACACGCGCATCGCGTCATGGGGACCGTCTCGGCGGTGCACGGACAGGAACTCGACGTCGAGGCGACGACGGGGAAGACCGCCGTCGTGGTGGTGAACGCGAAGACGCGGATCGTCCGCAGCGGAGCGGCGCAGAAAATCGACGACATCAAGACCGGCGACCGCGTGGTGGTGACCGGGACCGAATCGAAAGACGCCTCCGGCCGCGAACGGCTGACGGCGACCGAGGTGAAACTCGGACGGGCGGGCGAGCCGGCACAGAAGGACAATTGACAAGTCGCGTGCGGCCGTGTTCTGTATCGCGTGCTGAGGTGATGCATGTCACGCTCGTTGCACGCGTCCGGAGCCGTGGCCCGCGCTGACGCCCACCCCTCCACGACCCCGCTCGATCGGTGGCTCGGCACGAAGCTGCAGTCGTCGATCGCGCGCTCCGGCGTCGGCGTGGAACTCTGGGACGGCATGTCGTTCCGTCCTGACGGCCCGCACGTCGGCGATCTCCTGATTCGCGATCGCCGGGCGCTCATTGCCGTGCTCGTGAATCCGGACCTGCAGTACGGCGAGCTGTACAGCGCCGGCCGGATCGAGGTGCGCGGAGACTTGCCGCGCGTGGTCGACGCGATCTCGCGCCTCGCGATCGACGCGCCGCTCTCCTGGCGTGAGCGCCTCGCGCTCTGGACGGAGCGGCCGAACGCGCTCGTCCGCGCCCGCCGCAACATCCATCATCACTACGATCTCGGCAACGATTTCTACCGGCTCTGGCTGGACCGGCAGATGGTCTACACCTGCGCCTACTATCCGACGCCCGACGCGGCGCTGGAGGAGGCGCAGCTCGCGAAGATGGATCTGGTCTGCCGCAAGCTGCGGCTGAGGCCGGGCGACACCGTGGTCGAAGCCGGATGCGGCTGGGGCGCGCTGGCGCTGCACATGGCGCGCGCCTACGGCGTCCGCGTGAAGGCCTTCAACATCTCGACGGAGCAGATCGCCTACGCGCGCGACCGGGCGTGGCGCGAAGGGCTGGGCGATCGCGTCGAGTTCATCCAGGACGATTACCGCAACGTGTCGGGCCGCTTCGACGTGTTCGTGTCCGTCGGGATGCTCGAGCACGTCGGCCGACGCAACTACGCGTCGCTCGCGGCGATCCTCCGCCGCGTCATCGATCGGCCGAACGGCCGCGGCCTGCTGCACTTCATCGGCCGCGATCGGGCGCGCCCGCTCAACGCGAGGACGCGGCGGCGCATCTTTCCCGGCGCCTACGCGCCGCCGCTCAGCGAAGTCATATCCGACGTGCTGGAGCCGGCGCGGCTGTCCGTGCTCGACGTCGAAAACCTCCGCATTCACTACGCGCGGACGCTGCGTCACTGGCGCGAGCGGTACACCGCCGCGGAATCGGACGTGCGCGCGATGTTCGACGATGCGTTCTGCCGCGCGTGGCGGTTGTATCTCACGGCGTCGGAGGCCGCGTTCGCGATCGGATTCCTGCAGCTGTTCCAGATCCTGTTCGTCCCGGCGTCGGCCGACGCGATCCGCTGGACGCGCGCGGACCTGTACGCGGAACCGGTGGGCGCCCCCGATGCGGCACGTTGACGTGCTGGTCGCTGGCGGCGGCCCGGGCGGATCGACATGCGCCCGCGCCCTGGTGGCCGCCGGCGCCGCGGTGCTGGTCATGGATCGCGCGCGCTTCCCGCGCGACAAGGTGTGCGCCGGCTGGATCACCCCGCGCGTCGTCGATGCCCTCGCACTCGATGTCGACGAATACCGCGCCGCCGGGCTCGTGATGCAGGACGTCACCGGCTTCCGGATTGGTGTGCTGCCTCGGCGCCGGCACGTGCCGGCGCGCTACGACTCGATCGTCAGCTACGCGATCCGCCGCTGCGAGTTCGACGCGTTCCTGCTGCGCCGCTCCGGTGCCGACGTGATGGACGGCGTGGCGGTGGCCGGGTTGCGCCGGGCGGACGGCCGGTGGATTGTGAACGATGCCGTGTCGGCGGCGGTGCTCGTGGGTGCGGCCGGGCAGTTTTGTCCGATCAGCCGGTATCTGAACGCGCCGGTGCGCGACGGGCTCGTCGTCGCGCGAGAGATCGAGGTGCCGCTCGACGGCGCGCGCTGCGCCATCGAGGCGCGGGAGCCCGAGTTGTACTTCTGCCGCGATCTCGATGGCTACGGCTGGTGCGTGCGGAAGGGGGACTATCTCAACGTCGGCTTCGGCCGCCGCTCCTCGCACGACTTCCAGACGCACGTCCGCGCCTTTGCCGAATGGCTGCGCGCGTCGCGGGGCGTTCCCGAGCGCGCGCTCGACTGGAAGACATGGCGCGGCCACGCCTATCGCCTGCGCGGCGTCACCGGGCGCGTGGCCGACGAAGACGTGCTGCTCGTCGGCGATTCCGCGGGCCTCGCCTGGCCCGAGAGCGGTGAAGGGATCGCGCCCGCCGTCGACTCCGGCCTCGCGGCGGCGCGCGCCATCATCGCCGGCGGCGGCCGCGTGCGCGCGAGCGAGGCGCCTGCCTACGCTCGGGCGATCGGCGCGACCGCCACGGCGGGGATGACGCTGCCGACGCCGCTGGCGCGAGGCCTGCTTCGCGTGCCCGCCGTCGCGCGGTACGCGCTCGATCGCTGGTTCCTTCGAACGACCGACCGTCGCCCCGCCAGGGCCGCCTGATCGCTCGCCGTCTTCCGCGAGTGCCTCGTTGTAATAGAGTAGGCAGTCGCGTGAGGAGGAGACCCCGGACATGCAGAGACCTGTGAGCGCCTGGACGGCCGCTGTCGCGATCGTCCTGGCCGGCTCGATATTCGTCGCGGCACAGGAGCCGCGCCCCCAACCACCGGCCGGAGGGCGAGGCGGCGCTCCCGGCACACTGCAGCAGCCTCGCGTCAATGCCGGCGCCGCCGACAAGCCGGGCGTCGATCCGGTGGCGGCGGCCGAAGGCAAGAAGATCTGGACGGTGGAGTGCATCAACTGCCACGGCGCGAACGCGCGAGGCACCGACAAGGGGCCGAACCTGGTGCGCTCCCTGGTCGTCCTGCGCGATCGCTTCGGCAGTGCCCTCGGGCCCTTTCTGAAGAAGGGCCACACGCTGCAGAGCGGCCGCTCCAGTACCGCGCTGACCGACGACCAGGTGTTGATGCTCGCGCACTTCCTGCGCGACAAGGTGAACGACACGCTGCGCGGGTCGTCCGATTTCGAGGTGAAGAACATCCTCACCGGCGACGCCAGGGCGGGAGAGGCGTACTTCACCGGCGAAGGAAAGTGCGCGTCGTGTCACTCGCCGGGCGGCGATCTGAAGGGGATCGGCACCCGGTACGAACCGGTCGACATCCAGCAGCGGTTCCTGTTTCCGAGAAACGCCGGCCCCGGCGGCGGACGCGGCGGACGCGGGCGCGTCAGCGGCCCCGCGCCGTCGGCCGCCACCGCGATCACCGTCACCGTCACGCCGCCGAACGGCGAGGCGGTCAGCGGGCTGCTGCTGGCGATGGACGATTTCAACGTCTCGCTTCGCGATGGCGCGGGCTACTCCCGCACGTTCGCGCGGACGCGCGGCCTGAAAGTCGCGGTGAACGATCCGCTCGCCGCGCACCGCACGCTGCTCGATAGCATCAGCGACAAGAACATCCACGACGTGGTGGCTTACCTGGAGACCCTGAAATGAGGCGCGTCGTTTCCCTTGCCTTCGCCATCGTTGCGGCGGCGGTCCTCGCGGCCGGCGCGCAGAACGCCATCGGCGTCGATCCGGCGCGACTGCTGAAGCCGGGCCCCGACATGTGGCCGATGTACAACGGCGACTATTCCGGCCGCCGCTTCAGCACGCTGAAAACGATCAACACCGACAACGTCTCGTCGCTGAGCCTGGCGTGGGTCTATCGCCTCGCGGGCGGCGGCATCCCCGGCAACGTCGGCACCCTCAAAGGCACCCCGGTCGTGGTCAACGGCGTCGCCTATGCGACCTCTCCGGATCACGTCTGGGCGATCGACGCGCGCACCGGCCGCGAGATCTGGCACTTCGGCTGGCAGTCGAAAGGCGGCACGCACATCGGCAACCGCGGCGTCGCGATCCTCGGCGAATCGCTGTTCTTCGAGACGCCCGACTGCCACCTCGTCGCGCTGAACGCGAAGGACGGGACGGAAAAGTGGCGCAAGGAGATCTGCGATCTCGATCTCTTCTACTACGGCTCGGTCGCGCCGACCATCATCAACAACAAGGTGATCGCCGGCGTGAGCGGCGACGACCTCGACATCCCCGGCTACGTGCAGGCCCACGATCCCGCCACCGGCGAGATGCTGTGGCGCTGGTACGCGGTACCGCAGTCCAAGGACGATCCGGGTCTCGAGAGCTGGCCGAACCTGGAGATGGCGAAGCATGGCGGCGGCATGACGTGGCAGCCCGTCACCTACGATCCCGAGCTGAATCTG
>JABFWM010000082.1 GCA_013362195.1 Acidobacteriota bacterium | reverse complement strand
GCCTGACGAAGAGCTCGAAGCTGGCGCGTGTCGACAGGTGGCGGCCGAGCGCGACGTAGCCGGCGATCATCGTCAACTGATAGAGATCGATCACCAGGGCAGAGACCATCCCTGGATGATATCGTTTGCCCCTGACGCGTCATGCCGACCCGCACCTGGACCGATCTCCTCGAAGACCTCTATGCCGGTTCCTGGAACCCGGCGCTGCAGCGATTCCGATCGCCATTCGCGTTTCGCGGCCACTCACGCAGGGACCACGACCTGACGAGTTCGCTGGTGCGGCTGTCGTCGGGGGGCGCGGACACCGCGCGGCTCGAAATGGCGCTGCTGCGCAACTTCCGCAAGTACGCGCACGCCGAAGGAGCGCACGCGGATTCGGTCTGGGACTGGCTGGCGCTCGGCCAGCACCGCGGCCTGCCGACGCGGCTGCTCGACTGGACGTATTCACCCCTCGTCGCGCTGCACTTCGCCACCGAGCACCCGGACGACTACGGCGTCGACGGCGCGATCTGGTGCGTCAATTTCGTGCAGGCGAACAAGCGGCTGCCGCGGCGGCTGAAGAAGATCCTCGAACAGGATGGCTCCGAAACGCTGACGGTGGAAATGCTCGGCGGGTTTCGATCGCTGCGCGAGTTCGATGCGCTCGGCCGCGATCCGTTCCTGGTGTTCATGGAACCGCCGGCGATCGACCGGCGCATCCTGAATCAGTTCGCGCTCTTCTCGCTGATGTCGAGCCCGACGGCCCGCATCGATCACTGGCTGCGCGAACATCCCGAGCTGTGCCGCCTCGTCGTCGTTCCGGCCGCGCTCAAATGGGAGATCCGCGACAAGCTCGATCAGGCCAACATCAACGAGCGTATTCTGTTTCCCGATCTCGACGGATTGAGCCGATGGCTGACCCGGTACTATCTTCCGCTGCGCGGCGATCGCGCCGCCCATGTCGGTGACGTCGATCCCACGCTCGATGCGCGCCATCGAGATCTCCCGGCCGGGCGGTCCCGAGGTGCTGCGCACCGGCGAACGCGAGGTGCCGCGGCCAGGCGACGGTGACGTGCTCGTGCGCGTCGCTGGCGCAGGCGTCAATCGCCCTGACGTGCTGCAACGGCTCGGCAAGTACCCGCCGCCGCCCGGCGCCTCCCCGATTCCCGGTCTCGAGATCTCGGGAACGATCGTCGAGTCGCGCAGCGCCCGGTGGAGCACGGGCGACGTGGTCTGCGCGCTCGTCGCTGGCGGCGGCTACGCCGAATACTGCACCGTGCCCGCCGAGCAGTGCCTCCCGGTGCCGCAGGGCATCAGCATCGAGCACGCCGCGGCGATTCCCGAAACGTTCTTCACGGTCTGGACCAATCTCTTCGACCGCGGCCGGCTGCGGTTCGGCGAAACCGTGCTGATCCACGGCGGCACGAGCGGCATTGGCACGACCGCCATTCAGCTGGCCACCGCATCGGGCGCGGTCGTGATTGCGACGGCGGGGTCCGACGAGAAGTGCGACGCGTGCCGGCGGCTGGGCGCGTCCCGCGCGATCAACTATCACACGGAGGATTTCGTCGCGGCGGCCGCCGATGCGACCCACAACAGCGGCGTCGACGTCGTACTCGACATCATCGGCGGCGACTACACCGCGCGGAACCTCGAATGCCTGCGCCTGAACGGCCGCCTTCTCCAGATCGGGCTGCTCGGCGGCGCGCGCGCCACCGTGAACCTTTCGCCGATCCTGCAGAAGCGCCTCACGATCACCGGATCCACGCTTCGGGCGCGCTCGCCGCAGGAGAAAGGCGCGATCGCGCGGAGCCTTCACGAACACGTCTGGCCGCTGTTCGCGGCCGGCCGCGTGCGTCCGATTGTGTCCGCCACGTATCCGCTCGCCGCCGCGGCAGACGCGCACCGCGCCCTCGAAGCCGGGCACGTCATCGGAAAACTCGTGCTCGCGCCCTGAGCCGGGGCCGCCCCAACCGCCACGATGTGGCGATTCTGCGCCCGCGCCGGAACAGCGCATCCGCGCAAGTTTCTGACTGTATTGCGGTTTTCAGACGGAGCGGGCCGCTCCTCGCGGCAGCGCGCTTGCACAGGAGCCAGGCATACAGAGGGGCCGGCCCGAGCTCACTCGGCCGGCTGGCGGGACGCCGGTTAGCTGGGGGCTCCGGCGTCCCGTTTTTCGTCGGGGCCTCCGGATCCTTCCATCCGCTTCAGCACCTTCGCGCGCCCATAGTTCACCAGCCGCTTCAGCGCCTTCACGCGTTCGGATCGATCGATGTTCGCCTTGTTGACGGCGGCCCGGAGCACTTCGATCGTCTTGTCGTAGGTCTCGAGATCGACGGGGAACGGCGTGCCGTCCTTGCCGCCATGCGCGAACGAGAACCGCGCCGGATCGCGCGTGCTCGCGGCGGTCCCGTAGATGACTTCCGACGCCAGCGCCAGCGCGCGAAGCGTGCGCGCGCCGACACCCTCCATTCCAAGCAGCGACTCGAAATTGTCGGGTGCGCGATCGTAAGTCTTCAACAGGATGCGCTCGAGGTGCTGTGCGTTGACGTCGGCAATCATGACCGCGTGCCGTTTCGGCATCGACAGAACGGGCAGCTCCTTCAGCGCGGCCAGGACGACGCGAGGCCGCTCGCGCGCGAGCGCCGCCGAGTGCACACGCGCCGGGTCGCTCTCCGCGGCCACGAGGTTCAAGGTCGGCGCCTGCGCATCGGCGCAGATCGCCGCGTGCGGCTCGTTGACATAGCTCCGCACGCGGTCCGCGAGCCAGTGATACCGCCGCGCCATGCCGTTGTCGTCGTTCATGCCCTGCTGCACGACGCACCAGCCGCCGGACGGCGTAAAGAAGAACGCGTGGTGGTAAAGCTGGTAGCCGTCCTGAACGGCGGCGCTGTCGACCTTGGCCGACATGCGGCTCGCGTAGACGAGCGGCCGCGCATCGATCGAGAGCCGCTCGCAATACGCCGTGATCTCGCCGGGCGTCTTGCGCGACACGGCACCCTTGCCGCCGCCCGCGTAAATCCCGAGCTCGTGCTCGGTGCCGCGGAGTCCTTCCTTCAGGGCGCCGGTGACCGTGGTCGTCACGCCGCTCGAGTGCCAGTCGAACCCCAGCACGCAGCCGAACGCCTGGAACCAGTACGGATCGGCGAGCCGCCGCAGCACTTCGTCACTCCCGTACTCCTGGACGATGTTCGCGGTGATCTCGCGAGCGAGGCGCACCATGCGCGAGAAGAGCCACGCGGGCGCACGGCCGGTGTGGAGCGGAAGATTGGCGGTGCCGGATCTCATATGAACACCGGGAGCCAGCCGCGCCCGGAAACGCTCTGCGCCCTTCGCAGGTGGCGAAGAGATCCGGACATACGCGGTGGACGCCGATCGACGCTAACGCGGGACCCTGCGTACATCCCTCTTAAGACGAGCAGGACGCATGCCGGGTTCCCGCGTCTTCGCCTCCTTCCGCTCTCCGTTGACGCGTCGCGTCACCGCCGCGTGAGTGGCGACGTCGCATGCTGGCGATCGAGCGCGGCCGCGAGATCGATCAGGCGCGCGAACTCCGCGCGATAGCCGTCGGGATCATCGCCGCGATGCGCACGCGCGAGCTCGGCCGCTTCCTGCCACGTCGCGTCGCCCTTGAATGCCGATTGGCGCAGCAGCATGCCGAACTCCGCGACCGCCGCGGCGAAACCCGTGTTGCGCTCGAGCGCAGCCGCGTGGTTCGCGACCGGCACCTCGACGAGGCGACTCACGTCGGCAGCCGGCTCCTTGTAGCGGACCTTGACGGTCATGAGCTCGGCCGAGGCGGCGCCCGGCGCCGGCCGCGGCGCCGTCTGGTATTTCAGCGGATCGACGCCGGGAACGTCGACCGCTTGTCCCGGCGGAACGATCTCGTACAGCACCGTGACCGTGTGCCCCGGCCCCATGTCTCCGGCGTCCTTCCGGTCGTTGTTGAAGTCTTCGTTCTTCAGGACGCGGTTCTCGTAGCCGACCAGGCGATACGCGCCGACAGCGGCGGGATTGAACTCGATCTGAATCTTCACGTCCTTGGCGACCGTGACGAGCGTGGAGCCGGCTTCCGCGATCAGCACGCGCCGCGCTTCGTGCAGCGAATCGAGATACGCGTAATTGCCGTTGCCGGCGTCTGCCAGCTTCTCCATCGTCGAGTCCTTGAGGTTGCCCTCGCCGACGCCGAGCACGGACAGGAACACACCGGACGCGCGCTTCTCTTCGACGAGGCGCAGCAGCTCGCCCTGGCTCGTGACGCCGACGTTGAAGTCGCCGTCGGTCGCGAGAATCACGCGATTGATGCCGCCCTTGACGAAATGGCGCGACGCGATGTCGTACGCGAGCTGGATGCCTTCGGCGCCGTTCGTCGAGCCGCCGGCGTTCAGCGATGAGATCGCTTCTTCGATCTCGCGCGTGCGGTCCCCGGACGTGGACGGCAGCGCCAGACCGCTCGCGCCCGCGTAGACGACGATCGCGACGCGATCGTCTCTGGTCAGCGTGTCCGCGAGCATCTTCATCGCGGTCTTGACGAGCGGCAGCTTGTTGGCGGGCATCATCGAGCCCGAGACGTCGAGGAGGAACACGAGATTGCGCGGCGGCGTGCTCTCCGCGGGCAGGCGCTTCGCCTGCAGGCCGATCAACGCAAGCCGATGCTTGTCGTTCCAGGGACACGCGGCAAGGTGCGTGGTGATGCCGAACGGGGCATCCTGCGTGGAATCGGCGTAATCGAAGCGGAAGTAGTTGATCAGTTCCTCGATGCGCACGGCATCGGCCGGCGGCAGCGTGCCCTGGTTCAGGAAGCGGCGGACGTTGGCATAGGACGCGGTGTCGACGTCGATCGAGAACGTGGAGAGCGGCGCGTCGCTGACGCGGCGGAAGGTGTTGTCGTCGATGCGGTCGTAGGCTTCGGTGTTGAACGGGGCCGGCGGCGCGGGCATTGCCGCGGCATACGAACCCCCGGCAATGCCGCCAGCCGCGCCGCCCATCAACGGCGCCCGGAGCCGCTCCTGCGCCGGCGATGGAGATGCGACCGGTGCGGCGGTGGGATGTGCCGCCTTGCCACTCGCATTGACGGTGACGGTTTCGCTGACGGCGCCGGGCTCCATCGTCAGCGTCAGCGGCGCCGGCGATCTGGCGCCGACAACGATGACGCGGGTCCGCAGTTCCTTGTACCCGCTCAACCGCGCGCGCAGTTCGTAGCGGCGAGAGGCGACGTTCTTGAACTCGAACGCGCCGCGCGCATCGGTCGCGGCCGTCGCGACGACTTTTGCGTCGAAGACGAGCTCCACCGTCACGCCGGCCAGCGGCGCTCCTGATGGATCTGCAATCGTCCCCGACACCGACACGCCGGCGACGCGGGCCGCCGCGGACGCGCAGAATACGAGCAGGCACACGGCCACCGAGTGAATCAGGACGCGCATGAACCATCCTCCCCACGAGTGACGCTGGCTGGAGGTTTAGACACCAATCGCGACAGAACGGTTGTGAAAGGCGAGGGGCGAGGAGCGAAGGGCGAAGAGCGAAGAGCGAGGAGCGCAGGGCGGCGGGCGACAGGCGAGGGGCGACGGGCGACAAACGACGGGCGAGGGGCGAAGAGCGAGGAGCGACGGGCGAGGGGCGACGGCGATGGCAGCAGCAGTGTTGCGGTGAAAGACTATCACCCGTCTGGCGACGAGCAGCACAACGCCGCGATGACGCCGCTCCTCGCCCGGCTACTCGCCGCTCGCCTTACACATCGAGCTCGACTGCGTCTTCGGCCCGCTCCATGATGAAGCGGAACCGGGCGGAAGGATCTTTCCCCATCAGCTCGTTGATCACGCGATCGGTGACGATCTGATCCGCGATATCGACGCGCAGCAGCCGCCGCGTCCGCGGGTTGAGCGTCGTCTCCCACAACACCTTCGGCATCATTTCGCCGAGCCCTTTGAAGCGCGTGATCTCGGGAGTGCCGCGGCCGTTGCCGTGCGCCTTCAGCAGCCGGCCCTTGTGCGCATCGTCGAGGGCCCAGAAGGTGTCCTTGCCGATGTCGATGCGGTAGAGCGGCGGCTGGGCGAGAAAGACGCGGCCGGACGAGATCAGCAGCGGCATGTGCCGGTAGACGAAGGTCAGCAGCAGCGTGGCGATGTGGTGACCGTCGGAGTCGGCGTCCGCGAGGATGATGATCTTGCCGTAGCGGAGGCGGGCCAGATCGAAGTTCTTGCCGAGGCCGCAGCCGAGGGCGGTGACCAGGTCCGAGAGCTCCTTGTTCTCGAGCACCTTGGCGAGCGACGCGCTCTCGGTGTTCAGCACCTTGCCGCGCAGCGGCAGGATCGCCTGCCGGGCGCGATCGCGGCCCTGCTTCGCCGATCCGCCGGCGGAATCCCCCTCGACGATGAACAGCTCGCTGTCGTCGCGGCCAGGCGTCGTGCAGTCGCTCATCTTGCCAGGCAGCGTCAGGCGGTTCGACGTCGCGGTCTTGCGCGACACTTCCTGCTGCGCCGCGCGGCTCGCTTCACGCGCGCGCGCCGCGAGAATGATCCGCGCGACGATCGACTCGGCCACCGAGATGTTCGTGTTCAGCCAGTGTTCGAGCGCGGGGCGAACCTGCGAGTCGACCGCGGCGCTGGCTTCCGGGTTGTTCAACCGATCCTTCGTCTGGCCCTGGAACTGCGGCTCCTGGAGGAACACGCTCAGCACCGCGATCAGCCCTTCGCGGATGTCTTCGGCGGTGAGCGTCACCCCCTTGGGGGACAGGTTGTGGGTGTCGATGAAGTTGCGCACCGCCTTGCCGAGGCCGGCGCGGAACCCGTTCTCGTGGGTCCCGCCGGATCCCGTCGGAATGCCGTTCACGTAGCTGCGCACGTGCTCGTCGGTCGACTGCGTCCACTGCAGCGCCACGTCGAGGCGGATGCCGCTCTCGTCGTTCTCGCGCGTCAGCGTGAACGGCGCCTCGTGCACCTGCGCGGCGCTGCGCTCGGTGATGATCTTCTTCAGGTAGTCGGCAAGGCCCTCGGCGTGCTGATAGGCGACCTTCTCGCGCTTCGCCTCGTCCTCGAAGGCGAGACGCAGGCCCTTGTGCAGGTAACTCGCAATCTCGAGCCGCTGCTTGATGATCTCGGGGTCGAATTCGACCTTCGGAAAGATGGTGGCATCGGGACGGAAGAAGACCGTCGTCCCGGTGCCGCGCGCCGGGCCCAGCTTCTTCACGGCGCCCGCGGGCACGCCCTGCTTGAAGCGCTGCTCCCACAGCGCGCCGTCGCGCTTGACCGTGGCGACGAGCTCCTTCGAGAGCGCATTGACGACGCTCGCGCCGACGCCGTGGAGGCCGCCCGCCGTCTTGTAGTTGCCCGCGTCGAACTTGCCGCCGGCGTGCAGCGTGGTGAAGATCACCTCGAGCGCGCTCTTTTTCGTCTTGGGATGCTTGTCCACCGGGATGCCGCGCCCGTCGTCCGTAATCGTGAGCGACGCGCCGTCCTCGTGGAGCGTGACCGACACGTTCGACGCGTAGCCGTTCATGGCCTCGTCGATCGCGTTGTCGAGAATCTCCCAGACGAGATGGTGCAGCCCGGTGCTCCCGACGCCGCCGATGTACATGCCGGGACGCTTCCGGACGGGTTCGAGGCCTTCCAGAACGGTGATGTCTTTTGCTGTATATGTTGCCAAGGGTCTCGCTTTGGATGGCGTCGCTCGATCTTAGCATCCCGTGCCAGGGATGCGACGGTCACGCCGACGCCCTGCGGTCATCACGACGCTCACGAAGAGACGACGATCACGAAGAAGCGTGATGAGCCGCCGGCCGTATCAGTGAATGCCTGCGGCTATTCCAGCAGCAGCGCGCCCGGATCCTCGACCAGCTCCTTGACGCGCACGAGGAAGCGCACGGCCTCCGCGCCGTCGACGATGCGATGATCGTAGGTGAGCGCGGTGTACATCATCGGCCGGACGGCGACCTGCCCGTTGACGGCGACCGCTCGGTCCTTGATCGCGTGGAGGCCCAGGATGCCGACCTGCGGCGGATTGAGGATGGGGGTGCTGAGCAGGGATCCGAACACGCCGCCGTTGGTGATCGTGAACGTCCCGCCCTTGATGTCGGCGAGCGAGAGCGTCCCGTCTTCGACCGCCTTCGCGTATTCGCGGACCTTGCGCTCGATCTCGGCGAACGACATCCGATCCGCATCGCGCAGCACCGGGACGACGAGCCCTTCGGCGGCGCCGACGGCGATGCCGATGTCGTAGTAGTGCTTGAGCACCATCTCGTCGCCCTGGATCTCGGCGTTCAATCGCGGGAACTCACGCAGCGCGCCGACAGCCGCCTTCACGAAGAACGAGGACAGGCCCAGGCCCACGCCGTGGCGCTCTTTGAAGCCCTGCTTGTGACGTTCGCGGATCGCCACGATCCCGGACATGTCCACCTCGTTGAAGGTGGTGAGCATGGCGGCGGTGCTCTGCGCCTCGACGAGGCGGCGCGCGATCGTGGCGCGGCGCTTCGACATGCGAACGCGTTCCTCGGTGCGATTGCCGTCGGGCCGGCGCCGCTCCTCGGAGACCGGCATCGCGGGACGGGTCTTCTGCGGCACGGCGGATGGCGTGGCCGTGTCACGCGCGGCCGGCGGTGACGTCTGCGCCGCCTGCTCGACGTCACGCCGCATCACGCGTCCGGCGTCGCCGCTGCCGCGCACCTGCGTGAGATCGACTTCGTTCTGCTGCGCGGCCTTCCTCGCCGTCGGCGTCGCACGGGTCTTGTCCTTTGCGGCAGGCGCTGCCGTCGTGTCGGTCGCCTCGGCCGCTTTCGCCGCGGGTTTCGCCGCGGCCTTCGGGCCCGCCGCTTCGGCCCGCGACGCCGCCGCGGCGGCACCGGCTTCGTCGATGACGCCAAGCACCTCGCCGACCTTCACGTCCGCGCCGTCGGAATGATCGATGCGGCTCAACACGCCGCCCTGCGGCGCGGGCACCTCGAGATCGATCTTGTCGGTCTCGAGCTCCACGAGCGGATCGCCCGCCGACACCACGTCCCCTTCCTTCTTCAGCCACTTCGCGACGCGCGCGTCGACGATCGATTCACCCACTTCAGGGACGACGATGTTTGCTGGCATAGCGCTCCGTTTGCGAGAACCCGCCGGGGACCCGAACCGGGTCCTGTGAACCTTTCGAACCGCGAGCCGTTACCCGGCCACCTGCTCCGTCGCCGGGCGCGATCCCGCCATCGCCCTCCCGGGGCGCGGTTCAGCGAACGCCGCTTCGATGAGCAGCAGCTGCTGCCGAGCGTGACGGGCGGCCGATCCCTCGGCCGGGCTCGCGCTGCGCGGGCGCGCGATGGACCGCACCGGACGGCCGTTCGCGACGTCCACGAGGTGCGGACGGACGAACTCCCAGGCGCCCATGTTCTCCGGTTCTTCCTGCACCCACACAATCTCGTGGGCCGCGCCGTAGCCGTCGAGCATCGCGCGCAAATCGCGCATGGGCAGCGGGTACAGCTGCTCGAGGCGGCAGATCGCCACCTCGCGGCGTCCCGACCGCAGAGCGCTGCCGGCGAGGTCGACGTACATTTTCCCGCTGCAGATCACGACGCGGCGAATCTCCGCCGCGCGGCCGCGCGCGTCCTCGTCGTCAATCACCATGCGGAAGCGCGACTCCGCGAGCTCGCGCGGCGTCGACGCGACGAGCGGATGCCGCAGCAGGCTTTTCGGCGTCAGGACGACGAGCGGCAGCGGATCCTTCAGGAGCAGCGACGCCTGACGCCGCAGCAGGTGGAAGTACTGCGCGGCCGTGGTGCAGTTCGCAATGCGGATGTTGATGTCGGCGGCCAGCTGCAGGAACCGCTCCGGCCGCGCGCTTGCGTGATCGGGCCCCTGCCCTTCGTGCGCGTGCGGCAGCAGCAGCACCAGCGACGGCTGCTGGCCCCACTTCACGCGCGCCGAGGCGATGAACTCGTCGATGATGACCTGCGCGCCGTTGATGAAGTCGCCGTACTGCGCCTCCCAGATCACCAGGCGCGACGGCTCCTGCACGTTGTAGCCGTACTCGAACCCGAGCACCGCGTTTTCCGACAGCGGACTGTTGTGGACCTCGAAGGCGGCGCGGCCCTGCGGCAGCGATTGCAGCGGCACGTGCAGGCCGCCGGTCTGCACGTCGTGAAACACCGCGTGGCGGTGGCTGAACGTCCCGCGCTCGACGTCCTCGCCGGTGAGGCGGATGCTGATGCCGTCGGCAAGAATCGACGCGAACGCGAGCTCCTCGGCGGTCGACCAGTCGATGGTGCGCTCGTCGGGGTTCGCGAGCGCCTGCGCGCGCCTGTCGCGCCCGCGTTCGAGCTTGCGATGGATCGTGAACCCTTCCGGCAGCCGCAGCAGCGCAGCATTCAGCTCGGCGAGCTGCTCGAGCGGCACCGCGCTGTGCGCGCTTGCCGCGGCCCCCGGCGGCGGCGCTGCCGGCAGCGGCTCGACGAGATCCTGCTCCGGCTGCAAGGCGTCCATCGCCTGCTGCAGGTCCCCCGTGTATTTCGCAACCAGCCGATCCGGCAGCTCGGGATCGACGACGCCACGCGCCACCAGCGTCTGTGCCCAGATCTGCCGCACCGTCGGATGGTCGGCGATCTTCTGGTACATCAGCGGCTGCGTGAACGACGGCTCGTCGCCTTCGTTGTGCCCGTGGCGGCGATAGCCAATCAGATCGATGAGAAAGTCGCGGTTGAAGGTGCTGCGATAGGCCACGGCCAGGCGCGCCGCTTCGACGCACGCTTCCGGATCGTCGGCGTTCACGTGGACAATCGGGATCTTGAACCCGCGCGCCAGGCCGCTCGCGTACGACGTGCTGTAGGAGTCGCGCGCGTCCGCGGTGAACCCGAGCTGGTTGTTGACGATGATGTGAATCGTGCCGCCCGTGTCGTAGCCCGGGAGGCGGCTGAGATTCAGGGTTTCCGCGACGATGCCCTGTCCGGGAAACGCCGCATCGCCGTGAATGAGGACGGGCAGACTGCGCGCCGGATCGAACACGGGCGCGCCGCCACGGTCGGTGACCGTGCCGGCCGCACGGGCCATCCCTTCGACGATCGGATCGACGGCTTCGAGATGACTCGGGTTCGGCGGCATCGAGATGACGAGATCCATCTCGCGGCCGTCCTTGATCGCGCGATGCGCGCCGGCGTGATACTTCACGTCGCCGGTCCAGGCCATGTCTTCGCGGACGTTCTTCGAGAGGATCGGGTCCTTGAATTCGGCGAGGATCTGCGCGTACGGCTTGTTCAGCACGTGCGCCATCACGTTGAGGCGGCCGCGGTGCGCCATGCCGATCAGGATCGAGCGCGTCCCGGCTTCCGCCGAGTCGCCGATCAGCTCGTCGAGGATTGGCACGAGCATGTCGAGCCCCTCGATCGAGAACCGCGTCTTGCCCTGGAAGGTGCGGTGGAGGAACCGCTCGAACACCTCCACCTGTGTCAGCCGTTCCAGCAGCGCGACGGGATTGATCGGATCGGCCGGCGCGCGAAACCGGCCGAGCTCGGCGGCCTGCCGCAGCCATTCGCGCTCCTGCGGCACGAACACGTGCGCGTAGTCGTAGCCGGTCGTCGAACAGTAAATCCGCCGCAACGCGTCCACGACGTCGTGCATCGTGGCGGCCGAGTCCGCAACCGGCGAGGCGATGAGCGACGCGGGCAGGCGGCGCAGATCGTCTTCGGTCACGGCATGCGTTTCCGGCGCGAGCGAGGGATCGCCGTGGCGCGCCTTGCCCAGCGGATCCAGCTGGGCTGCCAGATGACCGTAGCGGCGGATCGACTGCGCCAGTTCCACCGCCGCAATCGCCTTGCGCAGCAGATCGCTGTGCACCCCCTCTTCGGGGGCGACATCCACGTCGGCGGGAGGGACCCAGCGCTCGAACAGCGCACGCGTGTCCGCGTCAACCGACGCCGGATCGCGGCGGAAGCGCTCGTACAACTCGAGCACGTATCCGCGGTTCAGCCCCGTGAATCCCTGCCAGGTGGACATCACCTGTCGATTCTAACAAACGAAGATGCTGGCAGTTGGCGGGAGGCGGGAGCCGGCCGTCGGTCGTACGCGGTCGGCAGCAGGCGGTGTCGCGCTGCTACGGTTTGCGCGTGGCGGCGTTCGATTGGCCGCGCGGAATGCTCAGCGTGCGCCAGTTGGACGCACGCAGGTGCTTGGCGAGGAAGACGATCTGGCCGACGTGATTCCCGCAGCCGGGACTGAAGACCCGGCCTACATTTGAAGACCCGGCCTGCATCTGAAGACCCGGTCTACATTTGAAGACCCGGTCTACATTTGAAGACCCGGCCTACATTTGAAGACCCGGTCTGCATCTGAAGACCCGGTCTACATTTGAAGACCCGGTCTACATTTTGAAGACCCGGCCTGCATCCGTGTGTCTGTGTCCATCCGTGGTCGATCTATGACTCCAGCGAGGGCGGCGCTTCCGGTGGCGCCCAGACGACGCGCGTGAACTGGCCGCGCTGCAGCAGTTCGCGGCCCTTGCCGCCGCGGCCGGTGACCTCGTACTTGGCGGTCGAGATCGTCTGCTCGGCGCCCCGGCTGGTTTCGACGGTCATCAGGTCGCGGTCGCCGGTGGACGCGATGAACCCGAGGACGCGGTCGTCCTTTGACGCCAGCTTGATCAGAATGACGCCCCGGCCCGGTCCCGAAAGGAAGTTCACCTCCTCGGCCTTCGTCAGCAGCGCCCGGGCCTCGCGGGTCGCGACGATGAGGACCTCGGAGCCGGTCGCGCGCGCGACGCCGACGAACTCGGCGCCTTCGCCCGGCCTGGCGTAGCGGCGCCCGGCGCGGGTGCTCGGCTCGACGAACGGCTCGAGGCTGAAGCGCAGGCTGTAGCCGTCGCTGCTGACGGCGACGGCGTGGACGGCGGGTTCCGCGCCCTCTTTCTTCGGGCGGATCTCTCCGGCCACGCGCGGGTCGAGGCTGAGCGCGGCGAGGATCCGCTCGCCATCCCGCAGCTTGAACAGACGCTGAATCGGTTCGCCGTAGCCGGTCGACGCGGGGATGTCGGCGATGCGCGCGCTGTACGCCACGCCGACGTTGCTGAAGAAGACCGCGGTCGCGCGCGTGCTGCCGGCCAGCGCGGCGAGCACCTGGTCCCCTTCGCGCAGCCTCGTCGTCGCGATGTCCTTCACCTCCTTCTGCCGTTTCACCCAGCCGTCGCGCGAGACGATCACGACGTTGTCTTCTTCGACGATGAAGTCTTCGGCGGTGTATTCCGCTTCGCCTTCGTCGCTGGCGATAGTGGTCCGCCGCGCGTCGCCGTACTGCTTCTGAATCTGCTCGATCTCCTCGCGGACGAGCCCCCAGCGGCTCTCCTCGTTCTTCAGCAGCGCGCCGATCTGCCGGGCGCGCTTGCGCTTCTCGTCGGCTTCCTTCCGGATGATCAGGATCTCGAGCCGCGCCAGGCGGTAGATCTTCAACTCGAGGATCGCGTCGGTCTGCTCCGCGTCCAGCGAGAAGCGCTTGATGATCTGCTGCGCCGCGTCGGCCTTGCCGTCCGACTTCCTGACGATCCGGATGATCTCGTCGAGCGCGTCGAAGACCTTCTCGAAGCCTTCGAGAATGTGGATGCGCTTCTTGAGCGCTTCGAGCTCGTGCTCGAGGCGCCGGGTCACGACGTCGAGGCGGAAGTGCAGGAAGTGCCAGAGGATCGAGTGCAGGTCGAGGCGCTCGGGCCGGCCGACTTCCGCGTTCTCGGTGGGGATGAGGCACGTGAGGTTGACGAGGAAGTTGGTCTGCAGCGGCGTGTGCTTGAACAGGTACGCCATCACCATCTTCTCGTCGGCGTCGCGTTTGAGCTCGAGCGCGACGCGGACGTCTTCGGTCGAAAGATCCTTGACGTCGACGAGCGGCGGCAGCTTGCGGCTCAGGGCGATCTCGCCGATGCGCTCGACCAGCGCCGCCTTGTTCACCGTGTAGGGAATGCTCGTGATGTAGACCGTCTTCGTCCCGCGCGATTCCGGCCCCGCCTCCCACGTGCCGCGCAGGCGGATCGCGCCGGAGCCCGTCTTGTAGATCTGCTTCAGCTCGTCGGGCGCGTTCAGCATCTGCCCGCCGGTCGGAAAATCCGGCCCCTTCACGTAGCGGCACAACTGCACGCTGGTCAGGTCGGGATTGTCGAGCAGCTTGACGAGCGCCGTGCACACTTCCGTCAGGTTGTGGGGCGGGATGTTCGTGGCCATCCCGACGGCGATGCCGGTCGCGCCGTTGATCAGCAGGTTCGGTACGCGCGACGGCAGCACGACCGGCTCGGTCTTCGTCCCGTCGTAGTTGGGGCGGAACGGCACCGTGGCTTGTTCGATCTCGGTGAGGAGCTCGTCGGAGATGCGCGCCAGCCGGCACTCGGTGTACCGCATCGCCGCGGCGCTGTCGCCATCGAGCGACCCGAAGTTGCCCGAGCCGTCCACGAGCGGATAGCGCAGCGAGAACGGCTGCGCCATCCGGACCAGCGTCTCATAGAGCGCCGCGTCGCCGTGGGGATGATAGCTGCCCATCACGTCGCCGACGACCTTCGCGCACTTGCGGTGCTTGACCGCGGCGGTGAGGTTCTGCTGCCACATCGTGTAGAGGATGCGGCGCTGCACCGGCTTCAACCCGTCGCGCACGTCGGGCAGCGCGCGCGACGTGATCACCGAGAGCGCGTAATTCAGATACCGGGTCTGCGCCGCTTCATGCAGCGAGACCGCTTCGTCCCCGGGCGGGCCCGGAGGCGTGTCGGCCTCGGTATCCACATCGAAGAGCGTTTTGTCGGAAGGCTTCCTGCGTTTGGCCATTGCAGCGAGGATAGCAAGGCGTGGACCGATTCGAAAATGGCCTGAATCCGCGGCGGCATACCTGATATGTTTTCAATCGCTCCGTTTCCTCCGTCCCTCCGTTGCGTCGTTTGAAACGCGTGGCCTCCGATGTCTCTCCGTTACCTCCATTACGATGTCTTCACCGATCGCCCGCTCGAGGGCAATCAGCTCGCGGTCTTTCCGGAGCCGGCCGGACTCACCGACGATCTGATGCAGCGCATCGCGCGCGAGATGAACTTCTCGGAGAGCACGTTCATCTTCCCGCCCGAGCGGCCCGACACCGACGTGCGGATGCGCATCTTCACGCCCGGCGAGGAGCTCCCGATGGCCGGGCATCCGACGATCGGGAGCACGTTTGCGCTGGCGCACGAGGGCGTGATTGCGCGCGGCCGGACGCAGTTCGTGTTCGGCCTGGGCGTCGGCCCGACGCCGGTGTCGCTGGAGTGGCGCGGTGACGGGCTCGACTTCGCGTGGATGACCCAGGGGTTGCCGGTCTTCGGCGCGCGCATCGCCGGCCGCGAGGCCTTTGCCGCGGCGCTCGGAGTGGACGTCCCGGATCTGCTGGCCGGCGCGCCGATCGAAGTCGTGTCCTGCGGCGTCCCGTTCCTGTTCGCGCCGCTCGCGTCACGCGGCGCGGTCGACCGGGCCGCCATCAACCGCCCCGCCTACGCGGCGTGCTGCCGGGCGTCGGCGGTGGACGAGCTGCCGCTCTTCCTGTTTACAGTGGACGGGGGACGGGCCGAGGCGGAGTCGGTCTACAGCCGCATGCTGGCGCCCGGATTCGGCATCGCCGAAGACCCGGCGACCGGCGGGGCCTCGGGTCCCCTGGGGTGTTACCTCGCGCAACACGGCCTGCTGCCTGCCGGGCGTCTGGGCCATTTCATCAGCTGGCAGGGCGTCGCGATGCAGCGCCCCAGCCGCATCCATATTTCCATTGGCAGGGAGGGCGGCCGGATCGCCAGCGTCCGGGTCGGCGGCCGAAGCGTCCTCGTTGGCGAGGGGACGCTGCGAATTCCTCCGTCCTGAGCTTCTCTTGCATATCCCGCTTGCGCAATTCGCGCTACACTACGCGCCGGCTCAGAACACCAAGGAGGCTTCCGCCCTATGCCTGCTTTGCTCCTCGTGTTCGTTCTCCTCGCCACCGCCGCGGTCGTCACCGCCGGCATCGTGCTCACGCTGAGAGCATTCAAGGAAGAGAAAGTGCCCGCGGAGACCACCCGCCCGCGCGCCGCGGTGAACCACGCCCACGACATGGCGACGACGGCCACGTTGAAGCACTTCTTCGACGGGCGAACGTGCTACGTCTGTCACCGCGCGATTCCCGTGGTGCACCTCGGCGACCCGCGTCCCGGCTTGTTCAACCCGCGCACGCACGCCGCGCTCGAGTGGAACGAGATTCCGTCGGAGGACCTCGCCGCGACCCTGGAGGCGCACGTCCCCGTGTGCGCGTCCTGTCTGGTCGCCGAGTCGTTCCGGCAGAAGTTCCCGGACCTGGTCGTCGATCGCCCGGCACACTCGCACTAATCACCACCGCCGCGACGAACCACACGTCCAAGTAGATGTACGTGTGCCGCCCCGCCTGCTACGCGCCATACCCGATGGGCCGCACGGACGCTCGCCCGTCCGACCACATCCAATCCGGCTCCGGAACTCCGGAGCCGTTGAACCCCGAGTACACTTCCCTCGGAGGCCTCATGGTCTGGAACGATCTGTTCGTCGCCGGCGTGCCGCTGGTCGAAAAAGTGCTTCGCGCGATCATCGTCTACGTCGTGCTGGTCGTGCTGGTGCGGCTCGCGGGCAAGCGTGAGCTGGCGCAGCTCAATCCGTTCGATCTGATCGTGCTGCTGACGCTGTCGAACACCGTGCAGAACGCGATCATCGGCAACGACAATTCGCTGGTCGGCGGGATCGTCAGCGCGGCGACCTTGATTGCCGTGAACTGGACCGTCGTGCGGTTCATGTACCGCCACGAGCGGCTGGATCGCCTCATTGAAGGGGACCCGGTGACGCTCGTCGTCGACGGGGCGGTGCTGAAGGATCGCCTGGACGCGGAACTGATCACCGTCGCGGAACTGGAGGCGGCGGCGCATCGGCAGGGGTTCGCGTCGCTGAACGAGGTGGCGCGCGCGGTGCTCGAGCCCGGAGGCACGCTGTCGTTCATCGGCCGCACGGCCTCGGGCGGGCACGCCGCCGGCGCGGTGGCGGGCGCGCAGAACGAGATCCTCGCGCGCCTCGACGAGATCCGCGCCGCTCTCAGTCAACGGCCCGCCAGCCAGCAGTAAGAACCGCGGCCTGCCGCTACCAGGGCCGGAGTGCGTCGCCCACGGTGCAGTGAAGGCCGGGCAGGACGCTCGAGTCGATCCGCTCGTCCTCAGCGGCGATGCGATGGCCGATGACGTCGCCGCCGCTGAACGAGATCACCTCGACGTCTCCTTCGAGCTGGCGCACCAGCCAGCACTCGCGAACGCCGTAGCGGGCGAACCAGCCCAGACGCTCGGCCAGCTCGCCGATGCGCGGCCGCGGCGACAACACCTCAATCACCAGATCCGGCGCTAACCAGACGCGATCGGTGACGTGGTGCAGCTGCTCGTTCAGCACCACGATCAGATCCGGCTGCACGACCAGCGCGCGCGCGGGATCGAGCACCACGTCAATCGGCGACATCCACACGCGACCGATACCGGTATCGCGAAGATGCGATCGAAGCACCGTATAGAGGTTGCCGACGACCGTCTGGTGGGACACGGCGGGGCCGGGCGCCTCCCGAACATGGCCGTACACCAGTTCCTGCGGGAACATCGCTTCTGGCGTGTTCAGGTATTCGCGAACGGTGAAGGGTGGCCATTTCATGACGACGACGACGACGATGCCATCGTCCCACGCCGCCGTCAAGACCTTCTCGGCGGCCGCGGCGCGCGCCGTCGGCGGTGTCTGCGGGACGCGCCGACGTAAGTGTGACTGTCCCGGTTCCGGTCGTGCGCATGGGGGCGGCCAGGCGCGCGGAGGCGGAACGGGGACACTCACAGTTATTTCGCGCGCCGACGTAAGTGTGACTGTCCCGGTTCCGGTCCTGCGCATGGGGGCGGCCGAGCGTCGGGGGCGGAACGGCGACACTCACAGGCATTTCGCGCGGCGCGCGCCTACGATCGTCGGCGATCCGTACGGATAATCGTGAACGCGAGCCAGGCGGCGCCACACGCCGCGATCAGGAACAGCAGGATCGCGAGACCGGGGTAGCCGAGGATGCGGAAGCTCGTGTCGACGCGCATCAGCATCGCCGCGCCCACGATCATGGCGGCGAGCAGGAGGCCGAGCGTGATGCGATTCGCGACCTTCTGCAGGCCGTCGAGCACCGCGCCTTCGTCAATCATCTCGACGTTGACCTTGAGGTCCTGGTTGACGAGCGAATCCAGCAGGCGGTTGACGCGGCCGGGGAGCCGCTCGGCAAACGTCTTCGCTTCCAGCAGCGACGTGAACGCCGACGAGGCGGTCATGCTGCGGCGCACGCGCTCCATCATCAGCTCGTTCGCGTTTCGGCGCAGCGACTCCTGCACGTCGAAGTCTGCCGCCAGGGTGCGGCCGACCTCGTCGAGGTTCAGCAGCGTTTTCCCGAGCAGCGTGAGCTCGTTCGGCAGGCGCAGGCCGGCGTTCACGGACGCGTGCGCGACCTGCAGCATCAGCTGCCCGGCGGGCACGTCGCCGATCTTCACGCCGCGGCTGTGCGTGATCACGTCGGCGATCAGCCGGCGGAAAGCGGGCTCGTCGAAGCCATCGAGACGCTCGCCCATCTCGATGGCCAGATCGGCCGCGTGCTCGGTACGGCCATCCGCGACCGCGAGCAGGAACTGCAGCAGCCGCTCCTGAATGTCCGGTGAGAGCCGGCTCACCATCCCGAGATCGAGCAGCGCGATCCGGTTGTCGTCGGTCACGAGCACGTTGCCCGGATGCGGATCGGCATGGAACACGCCGTCGATGATCACCTGATGCAGGTAGGCGCGGAACAGTTCCTCCGCGAGCGCGGGCGCACCCGCGTCCGCCAGCACCACGCGGTTCGTCGCGGTGATCTTCTGTCCCGACACATACTCCATGGTCAGCACGCGTGACGTGGAGTAGTCGGCGACCGGCTGGGGAATGACGATCCGCTGAAAGCGCGCCAGGTTGGTGCGGAGCGTGACAAGGTTCTGCGCTTCGCGCGTGTAGTCGAGCTCGGTCAGGATCGAGCGGCGCAGTTCGTCGCTCATGCGGCGGATGCCGTAGCGTCCCATCTGGGTGTGCGCGTCGAGGAACGCGGCGACCTCCTCGATCGCGTCCATGTCCTTCACGATCTGCTCGCGGATGCCGGGGCGCTGCACCTTGACCGCCACCTCGCGGCCGTCGCGCAGCGCCGCACGATGCACCTGCCCGAGTGACGCGGCGGCAAGCGGCGTCGTGTCGAAGCGCGAGAACGCCTTCGACAGCCGCACCCCGAGTTCCTCGCTGACGATGCGTTCGACGTCGGCGAAGGGAAACGGCTCGACATCGTCCTGGAGGCGCGACAGCGCGCGCAGCGCGTCGGGTGGAAGCAGATCGCCCCGCGTGGACAAGAGTTGTCCGACCTTGACGAATGTAGGACCGAGGTGTTCGAGGTCCCGCGCCAGCGCGTCGGCGGTGTCCCTGTCGAAGCCGGCGCGGAAGACCAGGTCGGTGCGTCCGTACTTGAAGAACAGGACGGCAACATCGCGGTAACGCCGGACGTGGTCAGGCTTGAGCGACAAGCCCATCGATAGACCTCCTTATGGCGGAGGTGCAATCCGCGGGCCGCGAACCGCGCTGCCGCACACAGGGCGACCGGAATCGGGTTTGCACCCGTGAGCGGCATGGCTCAAACAGTCGGCGACTTTCTCGTTGCGCGCCTTCACGCGTGGGGCGTGCGCCGCATCTACGGCTATCCCGGCGACGGCATCAACGGCATCCTCGGCGCGCTCGGCCGCGCGCGCGAGACCATGCAGTTCGTGCAGACGCGCCACGAGGAGATGGCCGCGTTCATGGCCTGCGCGCACGCGAAGTTCACGGGCGAGGTCGGCGTGTGCCTCGCGACGTCCGGCCCGGGCGCGATTCATCTGCTCAACGGCCTCTACGACGCGCAGCTCGATCACCAGCCGGTGGTCGCCATTGTCGGCCACTCCGTGCGGATGGCCATCGGCGGCAGCTTCCAGCAGGAAGTCGATCTGCTCTCGCTGTTCAAGGACGTCGCGCACGAATACGTCTACATGGCGGCGGCGGCCGAACAGTTTCCGCACCTGGTGGATCGCGCGGTGCGCATCGCGCGCGCCGAGCGTACCGTCACCTGCATCATCGTCCCCAACGACGTGCAGGAGCTCGACTACTCCCCGCCGCCACGGAAGCACGGCGCGATCCGCTCCGGCACCGACTACTCGCATCCGCGCGTCATCCCGGCCGACCAGGATCTGCAGCGCGCGGCGGACCTCCTGAACGCGGGCCAGCGCGTCGCGATGCTCGTCGGCGCCGGCGCGCTCGGCGCCACCGACGAGGTGATTGAAGCGGCAGACGTGTTGGGCGCGGGTGTGGCGAAAGCGCTGCTGGGCAAGGCCGTCGTGCCCGACGACTACCCGTTCGTGACCGGTGCCATCGGCCTGCTCGGCACGAAGCCGAGTTACGAGCTGATGATGGGCTGCGACACGCTGCTCATGGTCGGCAGCAACTTCCCCTACAGTGAGTTCCTGCCCGAGCCCGGCAAGGCCAAGGGCGTTCAGATCGACATCGATCCCCGACTGCTGAGCATCCGCTATCCGATGGATGTCAGCCTCGTCGGCGACAGTGCCGAGACGCTGCGCGCGCTGCTGCCGCGCCTCCGCCGCAAGACGGATCGATCGTGGCGCGATCGAATCGAGAAGAACGTCGCGGAGTGGTGGCACGTGCTCGAAGCGCGGGCGATGAACGACGCCAATCCCGTCAACCCGCAGCGCGTCTTCTGGGAGCTGTCGTCGCGGCTGCCCGACGAGTGCATTCTGTCGGCCGACTCGGGATCGACGGCCAACTGGTACGCGCGCGACCTGAAATTCCGCCGCGGCATGCTGGGATCCCTGTCGGGCAATCTCGCGACGATGGGTCCGGCGGTGCCGTATGCGATTGCCGCGAAGTTCTGCCATCCGGATCGCGTGGCGATCGCGCTCGCCGGCGACGGCGCGATGCAGATGAACGGCATCAACGGGCTGATCACGATCGCGAAGTACTGGCACGAGTGGGCGGACCCGCGGCTGATCGTGCTGGTGCTCAACAACCGCGATTTGAACATGGTCACCTGGGAGCAGCGCGTGCTCGTCGGCGACCCGAAGTTCGACGCGTCGCAGGACCTGCCGGATTTTCCCTACGCGGACTACGCGCGGTCGCTCGGCCTCGACGGGGTGCGCGTCGATCGCCCGCAAAATCTCGGCGCCGCGTGGGATCGCGCGCTCGCGGCAACCCGCCCGTTCGTGCTCGAAGCGATCACCGATCCCGACGTGCCGCCGATGCCGCCGCACATCACCCTCGAGCAGGCCAGGAATTATGCGTCCTCGGTGCTGAAGGGCGATGCGAACGCGCTCGGGTTCCTGAAGCAGACCCTCAAGGACGTGGCCGAGTCGTATCTGCCGCATCGAAAGTCGTAGCGAACACTCGAGCATGAGGCCCGCCGCGTCCATCGAGCGCATCATCCCGTCCGTGTATCGCGTGCCGACCGACGCGCCCGAGTCGGACGGCACCTTCGAGTGGACCGCGACAACGATGGTGGTCGTGGACGCGGAGGCAGGCGGGCACACAGGCATCGGCTACACGTATGCGGACGGCGCGGCCGCGACGTTCATCGCCAGCGTGCTCGCGCCGGCGGTGATCGGAATCGACGCGATGGACGTGCGCCGCGCGTGGACGACGATGGCGCGCGCGCTGCGCAACAACGGCCGGCCCGGGCTCGCGTCGGCGGCGCTCTCGGCCGTCGACACCGCGCTCTGGGATCTGAAGGGGCGCCTGCTCGACCTCCCGGTCGTCGATCTGCTCGGCGCGGCGCGCGACTGCGTGCCCGTGTACGGCAGCGGCGGCTTCACGTCGTATTCCCTCGACCGTCTCGAAGAACAGCTCGGCGGCTGGGTGCGCGAGGGGATCACGCGGGTCAAGATGAAGATCGGGCGCGACGCCGCCGCGGATGTGGACCGGGTGGCCGCGGCGCGCCGGGCCATCGGTCCGGACGCCGAGCTGTTCGTCGACGCCAATGGCGCGTACACGCGCAAGCAGGCGCTTGCCCAGGCCGAGGCATTCCGCGACGAGAACGTCACGTGGTTCGAGGAGCCCGTGTCTTCGGACGATCTCGCCGGTCTGGCGCTGCTCGTCGAGCGCGCGCCCGCCGGGATCGCGATTGCCGCCGGCGAGTACGGCTACGACGATGTCTATTTCCGGCGCATGCTCGAGGCGCGCGCCGTCGACGTGCTGCAGGCGGATGTGACGCGCTGCGGCGGCATCACCGCGTTTCTGCACGTCGCCGCGCTCGCCGACGCCGCCGGCGTGCCGCTCTCCGCGCACACCGCGCCGACGCTCCACGTCCACCCGTGCGCGGCCATCGCCTCGGTGCAGCACATCGAATACTTCCACGATCACGCGCGCATCGAGCACCTGTTCTTCGACGGCGCGGCGGCGCCGCACGGCGGCGACGTCGCACCCGATCGCGGCCGGCCCGGACTCGGGATTGCGTTGCGGCGCGCCGACGCGGCGCGCTACCAGTGCGGGTAACGGCATGCACGACGTCAGAAGCGTCCCCTCCCCTTCGTCGCCGCGCCAGCGGCGCTCCGGCGCGCATGCGTGGGCCGACGACCGCCGCGCCGCGCTCGAGCGCGACCTTCGCGGTGTCGTGTCCGGTGAAGTCCGGTTCGATCCCGCGAGTCGCGCGCTCTATGCCACCGCCGGATCCAATTACCGTCAGGTGCCGCTTGGCGTGATCGTCCCGCGCACGGCCGACGACATCGTCCGCGCGCTCGAGGTCTGCCGCGCACACGACGCGCCCGTGCTCGGGCGCGGCGGCGGCACCAGCCTCGCGGGCCAGTGCTGCAACGTCGCCGTCGTGTTCGATTGCAGCAAGTACGTGAATCGCGTCCTCGAGATCGACCCCGGCCGCCGGCTGGCCCGCGTCGAGCCGGGGGTGGTCCTCGACCATCTGCGCGCCGCGGCGGAGCGCCATCAGCTCACGTTCGGACCGGACCCGTCCACGCACGATCACTGCACGCTCGGCGGCATGATCGGCAACAACTCGTGCGGCGTGCACTCGGTGATGGCCGGCAAGACCGACGACAACGTCGAGTCGCTCGACATCGTCACCTACGACGGCACGCGAATGACCGTTGGAGCGATGACCGACGACGAGGTCGCGGCCGCGGTGCGCCGCGGCGGACGTGCCGGCGCCATCGTCGGGGCGCTGCGTGCGCTGCGCGATCGCTACGCGGACGACATCCGGCGGAGCTTCCCTCACATTCCGCGGCGCGTGTCCGGGTTGAACCTGCCGTGGCTGCTTCCGGAGAACGGGTTCAATGTCGCGCGCGCGCTCGTCGGCAGCGAGGGCACGTGTGTGATGGTGCTCGAGGCCACCGTTCGCCTCGTGCACAGTCCAGAGGTCCGGACCCTCGCGGTTCTCGGATATCGCGACGTCTATGCCGCCGCCGACGATGTGCCGCGGATCCTGGAGTATGGCCCGATCGGTCTCGAAGGGATGGACGATCGGCTGGTCGACGACATCCGTCACATCGGGGTGCCTCAGGAAGCGCTGCGCCAGCTGCCGGAGGGCGGCGGCTGGCTGCTCGTCGAGTTCGGCGGGACGTCGCGCGAGGAGGCGGACGCCAAGGCGCGCGACATGATTGCGGACCTCGGGCGGCGCGGCGATGCCCCCTCGTCGCGCGTGATCGACGATCGCGGACACGAGGAGCAGCTGTGGCGCACGCGCGAGGCGGGCCTTGGCGCAACCGCGCACGTCACGTCGGATCGGCCGACCTGGGAAGGCTGGGAGGATTCGTCCGTGCCGCCGCAGCGGCTCGGCGACTACCTCCGCGAGCTCCGGAAGCTCCTCGATCGCTATCACTACATCGGCGACTTCTACGGCCACTTCGGCCAAGGGTGCCTGCACACCCGCATCAATTTCGATCTGCTCAGCGCCGACGGCATCCGCGCCTTCCGCTCGTTTGTCGAAGAGGCCGCGGATCTCGTCGTCAGCTTCGGCGGATCGTGCTCGGGCGAGCACGGCGATGGCCAGTCGCGCGCCGAACTGCTGCCGAAGATGTTTCCGCCGCCGGTGATGCAGGCGTTCCGCGAGTTCAAGGCCATCTGGGACCCGGACGGCCGGATGAATCCCGGGAAGATCGTCGACCCGTACCGCATCGACGAAAACCTGCGCTACGGATCCGACTTCATGCCGCTCCGCGTGGTGACGCACTTCCAGTTCCCGGAAGAGCGCGGCGACTTCTCCAAGGCGACGATGCGCTGCGTCGGCGTTGGCGAGTGCCGCCGCACCGATCGCGGGACGATGTGCCCGAGCTTTCAGGTCACGCGTGAGGAGATGCACTCGACCCGCGGGCGCGCGCACCTGCTCTGGGAGATGCTGGACGGAGATCCCGTCGAGGGCGTGTGGCAGAACGAGCAGGTGCGCGAGGCGCTGGATCTCTGCCTGGCCTGCAAGGGCTGCAAGGGCGAGTGCCCCGTCCACGTCGACATGGCGAGCTACAAGGCGGAGTTCCTCTCGCACTACTACGAGCGGCACTGGCGGCCGCGCAGCGCGTACGCGTTCGGGCTGATTCACTGGTGGGCGCGGCTCGCGACGGCGGCGCCCCGCGTGGTGAACCTGCTCACGCACGCGCCGGGACTCTCAGCGCTCGCAAAGCTGAGCGCCGGGATGGCCGCCGAGCGCTCGATTCCCCGCTTCGCCGCCGAGACGTTCCAGCGCGAGCACGCGCGAACGGCACGACCGGGCGCGGGCCGCGATCCGGTCGTCCTCTGGCCGGACACGTTCAACAACCATTTCCATCCCGAGACGGCCATCGCGGCACGCACGCTGCTCGAACGCGGCGGATTTGAGGTCGTCGTACCGCCGCAGTCGGTCTGCTGCGGGCGCCCGCTCTACGACTACGGATTCCTGCCGCTGGCGAAGCGGATGCTGGATCAGGTGCTCGCGGAGCTGCGCGAGCCGATTCGCGCCGGCGTCCCCGTCGTCGTGCTCGAGCCGAGCTGCGCGGCGGTGTTCCGCGACGAGATGCGCAATCTGCTGCCGCACGATCAGGACGCCAGGCGGCTTGCCTCTCAGGTGCGCTTGCTCGACGACTTCATCGTCGAGCATCGCGACCGCTTTGCGCTGCCGCGGCTCGACGCCGACGTGCTCTTCCACGGCCATTGCCATCAGAAGGCGCTGTTTGGAACGAGCGCCGCGCGGGAGTTGCTGGCCTCGCTCGGCGCGCACGTGGACGCGCCGGATACGGGCTGCTGCGGCATGGCGGGATCGTTCGGTTTCGAGGCGGAGCATTACGACATCTCGCAGCGCGTCGGCGAGCGCGCGCTGCTGCCGGCCGTGCGCAGCGCGCCGGCAGGCGGTGTCATCGTCGCGAACGGCTTCAGCTGCCGGGAGCAGGTCGCACAGGCCACCGGGCGCCGCGCCCTGCATCTGGCCGAAGTACTCGACCTGGCCGCGACAGGACGCCTTGGCTCGTCGTTCGAGGCACCCACCAGGGAACCCGCGGCTCGCCGCGCGGCGTACGCGGCGGCCGCGCTCGTCGGGATCGGCGCGGTCCTGGCGGTCGTGCTGAGGAGGACGTAAGGCTCAGGGCTCAGGGCTCAGGGCTCACGGTACTCATAGCGCGGGTCTTCAGACGCGCCTTGTAGGGCGGGTCTTCAGACCCGCCTCGTGAGCCGGGTCTCAAGACCCGGCCTACGAGTGCCCTGAGCCCTACTCGGAGCGGAGCGCGATCAGCGGATCGACCCGCGTGGCGCGATGCGCCGGAATCCACGCCGCCGCGAGCGCGCTGGCGAGCATCGCCAGCGCCCCCGTGACGAACGTCCAGGGATCGGTGGGCGTGATCGCAAACAGCAGCGTCGCGAGCAGACGTGTGGTCAGGACCGCGGCGCCGACGCCGACCGCGATCCCGGCGGCGCTCAGGATCAACGTGCGGCGCAGGAACATCGCGACTACGGCGCGGCGCTCGGCGCCGAGTGCCATTCGCACGCCGATCTCGTGCGTCCGCTGCGCCACGGAGTACGCGAGCACGCTGTAGATCCCCACGACGGCCAGCAACAGCGCCAGCACCGCAAAGCCTCCGAGGAGCCGCGCGTGAAAGCGCGACGTCGCCCTCGTGTCCGCGACCACGTCGTCCATCGCGACGAGCGCGACCGGCGCCAGCGTCCCGTCGAGCGACCGCAGCGCGCTGCGCACGGATGGGGCCAGAGCGCGCGTATCCGCCGCGGCGCTGACCAGGAACGTCACGTGCGTCAGGAGCAATGGTGTCGATACCTGGGCGTATGACTGGTACAGCGCGGGACGCGGCGGCCGCAGCGGTCCGTTCTGCCTCACGTCTTCGACAATGCCGATGATCGTGAGCCAATCGTCCGGACCAGGCCGAATACCCATTGCGACGCGCTTGCCGAGGGCATGACCGGCAGGATCGATCACGTTCGCGACGCTGCGGCTGACGATCGCCACGCCCGGATGCGATGCATCGTCCTGGTCGGTGAAGTCGCGCCCCTCGAGAACGCGGATCCCCATCTGTCGAAAGTACCCCTGGCTCACGGCAGGCTTGTCGGCGTAGAACTCGCCGGGACGAGACTGGATCGCATAGTCGCCGCTCAATGTCATGGTCCCCATCGGTAACCAGTTGACGAGCGTCGCCCCGGTAACGGAGGGCAGACCGCCAAGTCGCGTCAACAGCGCGCGATGGAACGCCCGCACCTGTTCCGCTTTCGTGTAGCTGGCATCCGGCAGCTCGACGGACATGGCGAGCACGTTTCGCGGCCGGAGGCCGAGATCGACGGATCGCATGCGCAGGAAACTTTGGAGCAGCAGGCCCGCGCCGGTGAGGAGCACGAGCGCGATCGCGATCTCCGCCACGACGAGCACCGCGCGCGCACGTTCGGGCTCGCGCGCCGCCCGCCGCAGGCCCGGCGCCAGCGACTCCGCGCGACGCCGCCTGGTCATGCGGATGGCCGGCGCCAGGCCGAACAGCACTCCGGTCATCAGCGACACACCGACCGCGAACGCGAGCACCCGCGCGTCGACGCGAACGAGCTCCGTTCGCGGGATGCGGCCGGCCGGCGCGATGGCGAGGAGTGCCGGCACCGCCCACAGCGCAAGCACGACGCCGGCGATGCCGCCGGCGAGCGCCAGCACGGTGCTCTCGGTCAGGAGCTGGCGCACCAGTCGCGGCCGGCTTGCGCCGAGCGCGGCGCGCAGGGCGATCTCGCGGCGCCGCCCCGACGCGCGCGCCAGCAGCAGGTTCGCCACGTTTGCGCACGCGATGAGCAGGACGAGCATCACCGCGCCCGCGAAGATCTGCAACGGACGCCGCACGTCGAACACCAGGAGATCCACGAGCGGTGACACGCCGGCCTGCCAGCCTTCCCTGCGGTCCGGCTGCCGCCTCACGAATGCCTCGAAGTCCGCCTCGGCCTGCTCGCGTGTGACGCCCGGCTTCAAACGTCCGATGACCGTCATGCCCATGATCCGGCCTTCGTCGTAGCGAATCGTCTGCAGCGTCCACGCCTGCGCGGCGCGCGGAAACGCCAACCCGTCGGGCATCACGCCGACGACGGTTCGCGCGACGCCGTCCAGCCGCACCGTTCGGCCGACGATCGCGGGATCGGACGCGAACGAGCGGCGCCACACGTCACCACCGAGGACCACGAGCGAGTCCGCCTGCCGTTCGTCGCCGGGCAGGAACCCGCGGCCGATCGCGGGAGAGATCCGAAGCGTGTCGAAGAACTCTGTCGTCACCCTGGCGACGCTCACGTGGAGCGGCTCGGAGGGCGAGAGCAGATTCGCATCGTACGAGGAAAACGCGGCGGCGTGCTCGAACGAGCGATCGCTCGCGCGGAACGTGAGGTAGTCACGATCCCACATGCCCAGCGGTGGCCCGATGAGGCCGGACGGGCGGCTCCACACGACGACCAGACGATCGGGGTCGGGAAACGGCAGGGGCCGCAGCAGCACGCCGTTCACAATCGTGAACACGGCGACGCTCGCGCCGATGCCCAGGGCCAGCGTCAGCACCGCGCCGATGGTGAACCCTCGCGCGTGCGCCAGCGTGCGCACCGCGTAGCGCGCGTCCTGCCGCAGCTCGTCGACCAGGCGCAGGCCTCGCGCATCGCGGCATTCTTCCTTGCGCCGCTCGAGGCCGCCGAGCGCGATCAGCGCCCGGCGACGAGCCTCCGCCGGCGCGAGGCCCCGGGCGAGGTGGTCCTCGATCGCGTGCGCCACGTAATCCTGCAACTCGTCGTCGAGATCCTGTTCGACGCCGTCGCGATTGACGAGCGCGCGCAGCCGCAGGCGCACCGCGTAGACCCAGCGCTCGATGCCCACGTCACGCCTCCTTCAGCTTGACGACGGAGGAGATGGCCGCGGCGAGGCGATTCCAGTTGGCCGCCTCGCGCTCGAGATGCCGCCGGCCTGGCGCCGTGAGCCGGTAGTACTTCGCGCGCCGATTGTTGTCGCTCTGCTTCCATTCCGCCGTGATCCAGCCCTCGTGCTCGAGCTTGTGGAGCGCGGGATAGAGCGATCCATCGCTGACCTGCAGCACTTCTTTCGACACCTGTTTCAGGCGCTGGCCGATGGCCCAGGCGTGCAGCGGCTCGAGGGCGAGGATCTTCAGGATGAGCAGGTCGAGCGTGCCCTGGACGAGGTCGGATGGTTTGCTCACGCGGGCTCCTCGCGATTACCGAGGGGAGCATACACCCGCTTCCCTCGGTAAGCAAGGGAAAGCGGCGCAGGGCCCTGAGCCGCCATGAGCCGTGAGCCCTGAGCCGTTACTACCGCTCGTGAATGGTGACCGGGCCGTTGACGGTGGAGATGCGGACCACGACGGGATCGGGCCCGATGCGGACGGTGCGAGTGCGATCGTCGCGGTCGACGCCGCGGCACGCGGCGATGCGGCAGCTCCACGGCGAATGATCGGCCGACGAGATCTCGACCCCCGATCCGTACTGCTCCGGCACCCTCACCGTGAGCGGGCCGTTCTGCGCGTGGGCCTCGAGGCGGCCGTCCCACCGCGCTCCTTCGAGCGACACCGAGATCGGACCGTTGCTCGTCTCGACGTCAAACGTGCCGCTGCTGCCCTTCACGCTGATCGGTCCATTGGCCGCGCGGGCCGTCACCTCCCCGCTCACGTCGTCGAGGCCGATCGGGCCGTTCACGGCGCGCAGGTTGAAGTGCCCGGAGAGACCGGCGATCCCGATCGGGCCATTGGTGGTTTCGGCGGTAATGCGTGCGCCGTCCGGCGCTTCGACGACGAGCTGCACGCTCCAGCTCTTCGCGCGCGCGACGTTCTCGACGCGCACGCGCGCGCCATCGGCGGCGAGCCGCACCGCGTCGGCGGCCTGCTGCGCCTCGGCGATCGTGGCCGCGCCCGCGGCGATGCACGCGGTGATCGAATAGTCGCGTCCGCTGCCGCGTTCGATGCGGACGCCGCCGTTCGCCTCCGGCCGGACGTCGAGCACACCGACCGGTACCGGCACGGTGACGCGTCGCTCGGCGCGCGCGACCTCGAAGTCGCCGAACATCTGGTTGATGCGCGAGCAGTCGGCGGCCTCGAGATCGACGGGACGCCGCGACTGCACGGCCGGCGGCAGGGCGAGCGCGAGCGTCACCGTCCCGAGTATCGCCAGGAGACCTGCGTTCATGTCCTCACCTCGGAACGTTGGACGGGATTTGCGGCGCAGGGTTTACCCGCGG